>JACMKN010000067.1 GCA_014380135.1 Deltaproteobacteria bacterium | reverse complement strand
CGAGGCCAGAAAACTGCTGACCGCCGAGGACAACCTGTACTATGCCGGCATGATGGTGCGTAATGGCGATGCGGGGGGTGAAGTGGCCGGCGCCACCGGCACGACCGGCAATGTTTTGAAAGCCGCCTTCCAGACCGTCGGACCGGCCAAGGGCATCAAGACCGTATCCTCTTTCTTCTTGATGGTTACCCAGAATCCTTCATTTGGCGAAAACGGCATCGTTCTGTTTGCCGACTGCGCCGTGAATCCCGATCCGGATGCCCAGGCCCTGGCGGAGATCGCCGTGGCCACTGCCGGCAACTGCAAGGCCTTTCTGGACGTGGAGGCTCGCGTAGCCCTGCTTTCCTTCTCCTCCAAGGGGAGCGCCAGCCATCCCGATGTTGATAAGGTCATCAAGGCTCTGGAAATTGCCAAACAGATCAAGCCGGATCTGCAGATCGATGGCGAGCTGCAGGCCGATGCTGCCCTGCTGCCCAGCGTAGGCGGAAAAAAGGCTCCCGGCAGCCCGGTGGCCGGCAAGGCCAACGTCCTGATCTTTCCCACCCTGGACGCCGGCAATATCGGCTACAAACTGGTCGAGCGCATGGCCGGCGCCGAAGCGATCGGCCCGATCATTCAGGGTCTGGCCAAGCCGGTCAACGACCTGTCGCGCGGCTGTTCGGTGGATGATATCGTCAACGTCACCGCGATAACTGCGGTGCAGGCGGCCCAAGCATAATCTGCCAACCTGACAGTATTGCCATCTGGATGTAAAACCCCCTGGAGGCCCAGCGCCGCCAGGGGGTTTTGCTTTGCAGCCAGCCCGAAGATGATCGCAAACTCAAAAGCGGATATTTACGGATACTTTGACCTGCCTCTCCAACACTGCTAGAATTTTCACAGGAGGAAACTGACATGCTACAACCTGGAATTGTAATCATACTGCTGATTTCGCTGGCGCTTCCCGCTTATGCCGACAATCCGGTCAAGGAGGGCGGCAAGGAGATCGGGCAGGGAATCAAAAAAATCGGCCGGCAGACCGGACAGGCTTTTAAAGAGGGGGGTAAAGAGGTCGGCCAGGCCTTCAAGGAAGGTGGCCAGGAGATCGGGCAGGGTTTCAAAAAGGTTGGCAAGGAGACCGGGCAGGCTATCAAGGAGGGTGGAAAGGAGTCCGGACAGGCCGCCAAGAAGGCGGGAAGAAGCATGGGCGAGTGGTTTCGGGACATGGGGCACTCATTCAAGAATTTCTTCAGCCGGTAACGGCGTTTGACGCTTTATTCCAGGTCGCTACAGGTCGCCGGTCATCTCCTGCAGCAGGTAGAGTTTTGGATTAACCTGTCGGACAGCCTCGATAATCTCCCGTAGTCGCTCTTCATCCAACCCGCATTCTTCCTCAATACCCTGAAAATAAGAATAACCCTTGGGGAGCGGTGTCAGCGAACCATCCCGGGTCAGCATCACATCCACCAGGTCGTTGACGCGCCCCTTGGCTTCCCATGGGTCGCGGTAGTTGAACTGGCGGGCAACCACCTGCAGGCCCAGGCCGTTCGGGAAAATAGCCTTCACTTCAAATGAAAATTCACGGGGGGCGCTGTAGCTTTCGCTTCTGCCGGAACGAACCATCACCTGGGCGCCGGCCTCTCTCAAAATATCCCCCACCGATTCGGCGGTCATTGCTTTACCATTATCCAATTCAGACCTCCATTCTCAATTCGACTCCCCAGGGCGCCGGTTTTTCTCCGGCGGCTGTCAACACCCACAGCGTGGGGAAATCCATCCGGTCGGGAACCGGGCCGATGCCGTCGGTCAGATAGATCACCGCCGCCGGCAGGGGCTGCATGCTCTTGGCATATTCGAAGACAGGCCGCAGATCGGTGAAACCGCCCCCTTCATAGCACTGTATCGTGCCGGGTGACCCGCTGAAAGTCTCAATCCGTTGAATGCGGCTGTTGGCGTACAGCACCGTGATGCGGGCATCCCGGCCGCCGGCGATCTGCAGCAGCTCATGGGCAAAGGCCTCGCGCAGCTCGGCGATATTGGTTGAATCACTGACATCCACCCCCACCAGCAGATTCAGTCGACGGCGTTTGCGAACTCCGGGGGTGTCGTGGCTGAAACGGCGGTGTTCTCGCATCCAGGAACTCCTCCGCCCGCTGCGGCCGGCGCTGGCCACGAACTGTCGCAGAATCTGACGCCAGGGGATCGCTGACGGTCTGAGCAGCGCCGCAACCACGTCGCGGAGCTCGGCCGGTGTTTCGCCGTCGCTGCCCCGCAGGCTGTCGCGGGTGATGGAGCGTACGGTTTCCTCGGCCAGCCGCAGTGAGCTACTGTCGGCATCGCTCCAGACCTGATGATCGTCCAGGGTCGTGCCGGCTGCTGCTCCGCTGCCGCTGCCGGTCGCGCCCCGCTGGTCCTGTTCGGCCTCGCCGTAGCCGCTGCCCTTCAGGTTGCCGGTGTCGAAGGGGGGCACCAGGCTGGAATAGTACTCCTCGGCCGCCAGCCCATCTTCCAGGCCGTAATCGGCCGGCATCAGCGCATCTTCCGGAAGATCCTCAATGGCGGGATTGATGGCCAGATCGCAGGCGATATCCCAGTCGTGCAGATTGCGCTCCTTGCGCCGCAGCATGTGCAGATGCAGCAGGTGTTTTACCAGATGTTCCAGCAAGGCCCGCTGCTGCTGCGGAGCCAGCAGCCCGAATCGTTGGCCGTCCACCACCAGGGTCGGAATGCCGTCACGGATCGTGACGCCGGCCGCTTTTTCTTCCAGCACACTTTCCTCTCGGCGCAGATTGAGGATGAAGTGTCCGTAAAAGGGGCGTTCCCGCAACAGGCGGATGACGGCATTTCTCAGCACGGCGGATTTCATCGGGGCTTAGCGCAGGTCCTTGGTGATAGTCCGGATTGCGTCGAAAATGACGGAATCGTACTTGTCCTGGGCAATCGCCAAGGCCACTTCCGGGATTTTGAGCAGGGTTTTGACGAAGCCGAAGCGCAGATCTCGCGGCAGCAGGGCGATATAGGCCACCAGGCTGGATTCCTGTTCCGGCTCCAGCGTGGGTGATGCCTGGAGTGTGGCGGTCAGGTCGTTGACGGTGGCGGCCTGGACGTCATCCCTCTGCCCGGCGGCCCGTTCGGCCACCTCCGGCCAGCTGTTCAGCACCTCGGCGGCGGTCAGTGGTCGCCCCTTGTGGTCGGCCAGCCAGCGCATGAACATGATGGCGGCCTCGTTGCCGACGATTCCGGCATAGACCTCCATTTCCAGGTCGCCCGGAAAGCGGCAGTTTTTCCTGAGGATACTGACCATCTCCCAGCCCCGCTCGGTCGGTTCGACCTGCAGATCCATCGCCGCCCCCTGGCGGGCCAGCATGCCGGAGTTTCCGGCCAGAAACTGCCGCACGTCGCCGGCCAGTTCCCGCTGGGCGGCATAACGCGCCCAGCAATGGTAATCGGTCTCGACGAACAGAATCACCAGCCGGTCGATCAGCGCCCGGTCCAGCGTGGCCACCTGGTAGGTGCCGTCGGGAGGGTTGATGCTGACTATCACCTTGTGCCGTTTTGAGAGCTGGTGCGTGTGCAGCGCACGCAGCAGGCCCTCGGCCGGCGGCTCGACAAACTGGAAGATCGCCTGCAGGGTGTCCTCCTGCTGGGCCCGGTTCAGCTCATCGCAATGGACCACGGTTGGCGGGGCGTCGTCTGCCGGCCACCAGGACGGACGTGACCAGTGCATGATCCCTCCCTCCCGAAAAGGAATGCCCACCAGGTCACCCACCTCCATCTGCCCCAGGCGCAACGATACATACTTGCGATCGATTTCCCGGCAGGCCTGGATGATGCCGGCGCTCTTGCCTACTCCGCGATGTCCGACCACACAGGGCGTCAGATCGGTCCTGGCGATGATCTCCTTGATAACGGT
>JACMKN010000066.1 GCA_014380135.1 Deltaproteobacteria bacterium | reverse complement strand
GCCGTTGGGAGCATTCTCAACTACATGAGTTCCGCTCCGATAGAAGCCGATCCGAAGATAACCACGGTTAGAGGACACCTTGAACTGGACTCGACTGCGGTAGCCATATTCCAGGGGAGAAGCAACTGTGGCGCTGACCAGGTCTGCAACAACACGCGCTCCGCGCCAGAGTGTCTCGGCAAAAATCTGACGCTTCTGTTCAAGCTGAACCGGGTACTGAATATGCTGCCAGCTGCAGCCACCGCAGGCTCCGAAGATCGAACAGACCGGAATGGTACGATACGGTGACGGCTGCAGGATCTCGCTGATCTCGGCTGTACTATATGATTTTTTCTGGCCTGTCATACGGAGACGCACTTCATCCCCAGGACAACTGAAGGGTACAAAACAGACCTTGCCTTCAATCCGGCAGACTCCGTTTCCACCGTATGCAAGCCTATCAATCACGGCAACGGATGATGTCATGTCAACTCACCCTGGAAGCCTTTACCGGTAGATTTATTTTTACAGATTCTGTACTCGTTTCTTACGAGCCGGCAGTCGAAATCGGGTGCCATCAGGTAACGGAGAGTCGTATCCTTAAACGCATCCACCAGTTGCTTGCGGACTGATGCAATATCCTGTTCCGGCACCGCCATCTTTTCCAGTATCCGTTCGAATCGGACAGATTCGCCCAGCATGTGGCGGGCTTCCAGATACTGGGATTCATCATCAAAATGACGCTTATCAAGCGACACAGTGCAATGTGCCAGAACCTTTACATGATAATACCCGCCAAAATAGTGTCGGGTTTCGTCGCTCAACGTAATACAAAGACCTGAGTTCAGCTCGATGGTCGTAATTATGCTTGAATTTTTCAGAACTCACACCCCTCAATATTCCGGACCAGATCCATTAAGCCATCCACCACCACTTCTTCAATCCGGGCGCCTTTTTCCGCAGATGCCTTACCCGGATCGCCCCACACTCCTCCGGGCCAGTAGCGACGCTTGTCGCGCACCAGGATTCCGGCCGGAAAAGACGGATATTCTGCCGGAGCAGTTCCCTTAACCAGTTGAGGATGGGAGTGCATGATCCTGGAGGTTTCAATTTCACCGGCATGACAATCACCGGCTGTTTCGATCAGATTCTTCCCGCGATCACGCGCCAGTAAAAATTCGGTCACTACCGCAACCGAAATATCATCATAGCGTGCAATCAATTCTTCTCCAGCTTCCTGCAGAGCCATCCCATGGGCACCGCCGGCATGTCCGCTTATTGCAATAAACGTATGGAGTCCATGCCCCCGCAATGCTTTTACGATATCGGTAAAGAGTGATTTGAGGGTGGCAGTCGAAATGGATATCGTACCGGGGTGACAGGAAGATGAGCGGCAGTTACCGTAATGAATGGGAGGCGCAACAAACAGCGGCCTTCGCTCTGCCGCTTTGATGCATACCTGGTATGCCTCGAAGGTATCGGTGGAAAGTGGAAGATGCGGGCCATGTTCTTCCACGGAGCCGAATGGAATCAGAACTATTCTTGTTGCAGCGAGGCCCGCCTCAAACTCGGGCATTGTCATGTCCGAAATAATCACAATGCACCCAACAACTTATGCATCTGAGGAATAACCCGAACATCCGGTAAGCGGGAGGAAGCCAGTTCCTGGAGACACAGAAGCCGGGGAACTTTGATACCGATGGAGCCGTCCGGCAATGTCAGCGGCTGCAGGAACAGCGGCGTATCCCTGTCTACCATTGCAATGATATCGCAAACCCGGTCGATTTCGTCCATGTCGGTCGATTCTCCGACAACCACCTTGACAGAAACCTCGCATCCCTGCGCTTCACGGAGAAAAAGAGTGTGAATGTCCCAGAGCTGATCGGTGCAGCCGGCTGTGGAGGGGAGTTTCATATCCATGCTGATAAAGTCAACGTGCTGCTTTAGCTGTGCGAGGGCCAGGTGCATGGTCCCGTTTGTTTCAAGATGGATCGGAATGATTTTACGGATCTCCGGAAACATTATTGCCAGCAGGTCGGCATACAGCAACGGCTCGCCACCGGTAAAGCTGACCGAATGGTGCGCCCCCGGCAGCTGGGTTTGCCAATCGGCAATGATGTCTTTTATGGCATGCAAAGGCATCGGCTGAGGAATATCGCAAAAACAGGCTGAACCCGGTTTGGACTCAATCCTGCCGATATCAGACTTTTTGAATTCGGTGTCACAATAACGGCATTCGAGATTGCACTCGGTCAGGCGCACAAAGACCTGGCGGTGTCCGGCCAGCATCCCTTCACCCTGAATGGATGAAAACAACTCGCTGACATATATTGAATCACTCATAATAACGGGCAGATGCATTATCGGATTCCCAGACCGTTATTGAATCGACCTTGATATTTTCATTGTTCATCCGCTCTGAAATGCGTTCATATAAATATTTCGCAATGTGTTCCGAAGATGGAGAAACCTCACGGAAGGCGGGGTTTTCATTGAGATATTTGTGGTCAAGTTCATTGATGATTGCACCGGCGTCACGCTTCAGAATTTTGAAATCTATCCCAAGACCGGACTTGTCCAGTTCGCGGGCCGTAACTGAAACCTCGACTTTCCAATTGTGACCATGCAGGTTTTCACAATCCCCCTGGTAGTTGATCAGATTATGCGCGGCTGCAAAACTGGTTTTTATTGTCAGCATATACATTTCAAGGACTCCTCTTTCACTATTTATATTCAAAGCCTGACTGAATGTTACTGATATTACACAAAAATATGGGCAACCACAAGGATTGCCCATTGATACGATGAAATAAGGCGGTATTGCCTATTTCTGTGATATTTCCAGAGCCTGCTCGATATCGGCGATAATATCTTCTACAGCTTCAATTCCCACCGAGAGCCTGATAAAATCAGCAGTTACACCGGAGGCAACCTGCTCATCGGCTGAAAGCTGCTGATGGGTGGTGGAAGCCGGGTGTATCACCAGCGACTTGGCGTCCCCGATGTTTGCCAGATGCGAAAGCAGCTTGACGTTGTCGATGAACTTTTTGCCGGCATCCAGTCCGCCCTTGATGCCGAAACCGATGATGGCACCCTCCCCTTTCGGAAGGTATTTCAATGCCCTGGCATGGTCCTTGTGACTTGCAAGACCGGGATAGTTTACCCAGGAAACGGACGGGTGTGCCTCGAGCCATTTTGCAACGGCACGGGCATTTTCAACATGGCGAGGCATACGAACATGCAGCGTCTCCAACCCCTGTATAAACTGAAAAGAATTAAAAGGCGAAATACATGCGCCGGTATCCCGCAGCAGCGAAACTCTCATTTTGATGATGTATGAAATATTACCCAACGCCTCCCAGTATTTCAGACCATGATAGGATGGATCCGGCTCGGTCAATTCAGGGAAGTTGCCGTTATCCCACGGGAACTTGCCGCCATCCACCACGGCGCCGCCAATACTGGTGCCGTGACCTCCGATAAATTTTGTCAGCGAGTAGACGACAATGTCGGCGCCGTGATCAAGCGGCCTGAAAAGGAACGGAGTTGTCACGGTGTTGTCCACGATAAAAGGCAAACCGGCTTCGTGAGCTATCGCAGCAATTGCTTCAAAATCATCGATATTGTTTTTAGGGTTGCCGACCGACTCGGTGTAGACCAGGCGGGTGGTTGAAGTAATGGCCTTGCGAACATTCTCGGCGTCGGAAGTATCAACAAAAGTAACATTGATGCCCATGCGCGGCAGGGTATAATGAAACAGGTTATAGGTGCCGCCGTAAAGGTAGTTAGAAGAAATTATCGAGTCACCGACCTTGGCGATATTCAGGATCGCATAGGTAATCGCGGCCTGACCGGAAGCGACCGCCAGGGCAGCAACCCCGCCATCCAGGGCGGCCAGACGCTTTTCGAGAACATCGGTGGTCGGATTCATCAGACGGGTATAGATATTACCAAACTCCTTGAGACCGAACAGGTTGGCGGCATGTTCAGAGCTTTTGAATACGTAGGAAGAGGTCTGGTAGATTGGTACGGCGCGTGAAAGAGTTGTGGGATCCGGGGTTTGTCCTGCATGCAGAGTAAGCGTTTCAAGGGATAGATTTTCGTCTGCCATGATGCATACCTCCTGAGAATGGCTATTTCAGCCTTTGAAATTATAGTTCACACCCAAACAAGTCAAGTTTATTTTGGTTTTTTCAGATTGTGATGGTTTCACCCGGCCGCAACCGTTTCTGCTCATAATCGGCAGGAGCGTCAAAGGATGCCGCAAGAAGATAGAAAAACAGACCGATCAATCCGGTAATCAACATAAAAACCGGCAGAATCCGCACGGATTCGTCGTTCTTTTCATGGGGCAGGACAAAGCCGAAGGCCGCCAGCACAACGCCATAGCCGCCGATCGCAGCCGCCCAGAAGATACCCAGACGGTATATGCGGTTCTCGGCGGCCAATGACAGAGAAAACATCTCCGACAGATAACCATGATAAAAACTGGCAATAATGATAAGAAACAATGCCGTCATCACGAACCGCATGCCATTTCGAACCGTACGCTTACGCATGAACCCTCTCCGCAAAAAAAACGATCAAGCACACCATGAAACGTCACCGAGTCCAAGACGCAGAACTTCCGGTTTATCGTTGATCAGACTCACGACCGAACTGACATCGGTGGCCAGAATTCCGCCATCCAGGATAAAGTCCAGCTGATTTCCGAAGGTATCGGCAATAACCCGCGGATCGCCCACCGGTTCCTCCCCGGACAGATTGGCACTGGTGGTGATGATCGGATTGCCGAGAGCAGTGACAAGATCGGAGCAGATGCGGTTATCGGGGATGCGGATGCCAACGGTTTTCTGGCGGGTCAGCAGCAGGTCGGGAACTTCGCGGGTCGCCTCCAGAACAAATGTGTAGGGACCGGGAAGATAGCGTTTGAGCAGTTTATAAGCGGAGTTGCTGACCCGGGCATATTGGGATATCTCGGAAAGCGACGAGCAGATGATTGAAAACGGCTTGCGGCGATCCCGCAGTTTCATCTGATAGATTCGTTCGATACTCTTCTTGCAGAAGATGGAGCAGCCGATGCCGTAGGTGGTATCGGTCGGATACGCAATTACATTGCCGTCTTTCAGGCTTTTGACTACTCTCGAAACTTGATGCGGCTGCGGGTGTTCGGGGTGGATTTCAAGAATCATGGCAGTGCCCTCTACAATCTTTTATAAATTCGGTTAGAGTATTTCAGGGTCATCTTCAAATTCTGATTTTTCCGCTTCAAGCAGATTGTCGGCATACTCGTGCGGGATATCCTGGACATCGCGCAGTTTGCGCTCTATGACGCGGGTACGGGTCGCGGCCTGGTCGATCTGATTCCCGGCTTCCTGCAGTTTTTTGCGGGTTTTCTCCAGAATCAGGCCGAATTTTGAAAACTCGCTTCGCACCGAACCCAGCAGATTCCAGACCTCGGCGGATCGTTTTTCAATCGCGAGTGTGCGAAAGCCCATCTGCAGACTGTTCAATAGCGCTGCCAGTGTTGTCGGCCCGGCCACGATAACCTTGAATTCGCGCTGCAGTACATCAAAAAGGCCCGGCAGGCGCAGAACTTCAGCATACAGCCCCTCGGTCGGCAGGAACATGACGCCAAAATCGGTCGTATGGGGCGGCTCCAGATACTTGTCGCGAATGTTTCTGGCCATCTCCCGAACGGCGCGATCCAGCGTTCGGGAGGCCTCTCCCGCCGCAACGGCATCACCGAGTTCCTGCGCTTCCACCAGCCGAAGATAATCCTCCTGGGGAAATTTGGCATCCAGCGGCAGCCAGACCGTCCCCTCCTCCCCCCCGTCCCGTCCCGGCAGTTTCAGCGCAAATTCGACCCGTTGACCGCTGCCGGGCCTGGTTTCGACGTTAGAGTCATATTGGCAGGGGGCCAGTATCTGCTCCAACAGACTTGCCAGCTGAATTTCCCCGAACGTACCGCGGCATTTGACGTTTGTCAGCACTTTTTTGAGATCGCCGACACCGATGGCCAGCGACTGCATCTCACCCAGGCCGCGCTGCACAAGCTCCAGGCGTTCGCTTACCAGTTTGAACGATTCACCCAGGCGCTTCTCCAGCGTGTCATGCAGCTTTTCATCGACAGTGGCGCGCATCTGTTCCAGCTTCCGGGCGTTGTCTTCCTGAATCAGGCGCAAACGCTCATCAACACCGTCGCGCAGCTTGTCGAGCCGGGACTCGTTGCTGGCAGTCAACTCTTTCAGCTGCGCCGCAAACAGCTCCAGCTGATTCTTCTGCAAGCCGGCAATATCGCTCATCCGCTTGAGCAGCGAATCCCCCAGAACCGTGATGCTGCCGGTCATTTCCTCGCGGGAGTGGCGGACTCCGGAGAGGGTCTCCGCCCGTCCTCGGGCAAGTTCATCGGAAAGAAAGCGATCCTGGCGTTCAAGCAGCTTTTCCAGGTTCTCGATTCCGGCCAGGATGCTGGAGGATTCGGACGTGCCGCGCCGGCCGTTGAAAACCAGAATACAGAGCAGACCGCAACAGGCCAGCAGCAGAAAGATGATTAAGTATGCTGTTAATGGCGACATGGAGCTTTATGCATTTGAAGGTGCATTCTCTGTCAGCCACAGGGAGAGTCTGGCAAACTCCTCCAGAGACAGTGTCTCGCCCCGTCGCCGGCCATCGATATTACAACTGTTCAGCAGCAGCTCCGGATCGACACCTTTAATGCATTCGGCCGATTTCAGACAATTGGCCAGCGTTTTTCTGCGCATCGAAAAGGCCGCTTTGACGACATATTTGAAGATATTCTCGTCGCCGACATCAGCACGCGGATTTAATAGCGGCGTGAAATTCAATATGGCCGAGTCTACCTTGGGGCTGGGGTGAAAGCAGCCCGGTGGAACAATGAAATTTCTGCGGATATCAAACCACAATCCCAGCAGCACGGTCGTTACACCGTATTGCGAACAGTCCGGCGGCGAGGCCAGCCGGTCGCCCACCTCTTTTTGAAGCATCAGCGTCATGCGGGACAGCCTGTCATGAACTTCGAGAAGACGAAACAGCACTTCGGTCGAAATATTATAGGGCAGATTGGCAACCACATTCCACTTGCGGTCCGTTTCTGAGAGAATGGCAGCCAGGTCGACCTTCAGCACATCGGCGTCAATGACTGTTACCCGTTCATTATCCTTATGGCAATCCCGGTGATAAGCCGCCAGAGCATGGTCGAACTCTATCAGCACCAGACGCCCGGCACGCTGCGCCAAATGACCCGTCAATGCACCCCGCCCCGGCCCGATTTCAAGAACGGCATCATCTGGCTGGATATTTGCGGAATGAATAATCTTTTCAATAATATTCTGGTCAACCAGAAAGTTTTGTCCGAGCGATTTTAAGGGGCGTCTGTTGGAGCTCACGTCAATAATTCCTTTATGCTGTCCATATCCCAGGTGGCGGTCACATCCAGAGAGTGAGGGGAAGTTAGTCCGTTTGACAGGTAATAGTCACCAGGCACCGCCAGCATGGCGGCATTGTCGCCGCACAGGGAGGGTGCGGGAATCGAGAGGCTTACCTGCCGCCTATCACACAACTGCGCCATGCGGCTGCGCAGGCCGCTGTTGCAGGCGACGCCGCCGGCCACCACCAGGCGGCTGGCGCCTGTCTGCTGCAAGGCCGCCTCGGTTTTGAAAGCCAGAACGTCACAGACCGCCTGCTGGAATGAAGCGCACAGATCATTCAACTCCTGGCCGGGAGACGTCAGCGGGTGTTTGGCCACATGCTGTAGTACGGCTGTTTTCAGACCGCTGAAACTGAACTTTAATGTGCCGTCATGCAGCATGGGACGCGGCAGGCTGACGGCAGCCGGATTTCCCGAGCGGGCCAGTTTGTCGATCAGTGCGCCGCCGGGATAGGGCATCCCCATAATTTTGGCGCATTTGTCATAGGCCTCGCCGGCGGCATCATCGATGGTCCTGCCAAGAGTCGTATAGCGGCCGACTCCTTCCACATGATAAAGGTGGGTATGCCCGCCTGACACGACCAGCGCCAGAAACGGGAACTCGACCGGCTGTTCCAGAAAGGTTGCCAGCAGGTGCCCCTCAATATGATGGACGCCGACAAAAGGAATCTTTCGGGCGGCAGCTATGGCCTTGGCCGCCGAAAATCCCACCAGCAGGGCACCCGACAAGCCGGGACCGCGGGTAACCGCCACACCTTCAATTTCAGACATGCCCAGGCCGGCATCCTGCAGTGCCTGGCTGACTACCGGCGATATCATTTCAAGATGCTTGCGGGATGCGATTTCCGGAACGACTCCGCCATATTCGGCGTGGATGGCAATCTGTGAGGAGACAACCGACGAAAGGATCTGGCGGCCGTCACGCACAACCGCGGCAGCGGTTTCATCACAGGAAGTTTCTATGGCAAGAACCAGCATAAAATTGACCTTTATTCCCGAACGATACAAAGGACACAAAGCCTACCGAGTTGAAATCAAGATACGTAAAAACCAAGTACCTGAAGTGCTCTGTGCTCTCTGTGTCCTTCTGTGGCCGATTATGAATTACAGCAGGTTTGCCGCCAACTCCGCCAATTCTGATCGCTCGCCCTTGGTCAGTGTGACATGCGCCGCGATGCGCTGCCCCTTGAACTTTTCAACCAGGTAGGTCAGGCCGTTACTGGAAGAATCCACATAGGGGTTGTCTATCTGGTATGGGTCGCCGGTCAGCACGATCTTGGTGCCCTCGCCCACCCTGGTGACAATCGTCTTGATCTCGTGCGGCGACAGGTTCTGGGCTTCGTCGACAATCAGGTACTGGTTGGGGATCGAACGTCCGCGGATATAGGTCAACGGCTCGATATCCAGCAGCCCCATGGCCATCAGCTCTTTGTAACCCTTGCTGTGTCGTTTTTCGGATTCGTGTCCCGATATCAGCAATTCCACATTGTCAAAAATCGGCTGCATCCAGGGAGTCAGCTTCTCTTCGATATCACCCGGAAGAAATCCCAGATCCTTGCCCATCGGGAAGACCGGACGCGACACCAGCAGGCGGTTATAGACGTTTTCCTCGGCAGTTTTGTGAAGTCCGGCCGCAATTGCCAGCAGAGTCTTGCCGGTACCGGCCTTGCCGACCAGCGTTACCAGCTTGATGCTGTCATCCATCAATACATCCAGGGCAAAGGATTGTTCCCGGTTGCGTGCAAAGAGACTCCAGATGCCATCTTTCGGGATCTTGCGCACCGGAACTATGCGGCCATGATCGGGATCATGGCGACAAATGGCGCTATGCGACGGATTGGAACTGTCGACTATCGTGATGAATTCATTGGGTCCCAGTTCCAGCGGCGCTTCGAGCCATCCCTGGCCATAAAAACGGTCAACCGCTTCCGGCGGCACCTCAACAGTGCGGGTGCCGGAATAGAGATCCTGGATGTCAATCTTGTCGGATTCGTAGTCTTCGGCAATCACGCGGATGGCATCCGCCTTGATCCTCAGATTCGAATCCTTTGTCACAAAAATTGCCTGCACATCCGGAAAACGATCCCTGATATCCAGCGCCACGGCCAGGATGCGATTATCACCGTTGTCTACCCGCAGATCAACCGGCAGGTTTTTGAAATGCTTTTCGGTAAACAGCTCAACCCGCAGAGTGCCGCCGCCGGGCATTGAAACACCTTCCGCCAGCGAGCCCTTTTCCCGCATGGAGTCGAGTATGCGGGAGACCATGCGTGCATTGCGGCCGGTTTCGTTCATGTCCTTCTTGAATCGATCAACCTCTTCAATGACGGTGATCGGAATAAAAATGTTGTTTTCCTGAAATTTGAAAAGCGATTGCGGGTCGTGCAATAGCACGTTGGTATCCAGTATGAAGTTCTTCACGGGCAGCCTTTCTGTAGGTAGTGGAAATTGAAGAGGCTTCAATTGCAGCGTTACTTATCTATGACCTGGATTGTCAGACCTTCAAGTTTGCCGAGGATCTTGATCCAGACGGCTCGATTTCGGTACTTGGCATCCAGGACAACCTCGCCATCCTTATTGATGGCAGAGAGCACACTTTCCGGGGAATCGTTGACGGTAAAGTAGGTGTATATGCCTGTTTTGTAAAGCTCGTCCTTGGTAAACGGTTTTTCAGGAGCCAGAGAACAGGCCGTACAGGCAACCAGGGTCAGGATCAATGCTGTCAATAATTTCATCGGAAAACTCCCTTCTGATGCGCCGGTTTTACAAGGATTCCTTTAATTTGTTGATGCATTGTATAACGGCCCCGGAAAAAAATGCAATCTCTTCGCGTGTGGTGGACCAGCCCGGACTCAAACGCAGCGTACCTCCCGGCAGAGTACCGATCGTGCGGTGGGCCTGGGGAGCACAGTGCAGTCCGGCACGCACGGCAATATCAAAATCATGGTCAAGTTCCGCGGCCAGCAAGGCTGCATCGATCCCGGCAACATTAAACGACAGCACCGCAGCGCGTCGTTGCGGTGCTGTCGGGCCATAGACCGTCAGCCCCGGAATTCGGCTCAACAACCGTTCCGCCTCGTTGATCAGGCTCTGCTCGTGCCGGAATATCGTATCGATGCCACGTTCAAGTATAAATTCAATTCCGGCCTTCAAGCCTGCGATTCCGGGGAGATTATGCGTTCCGGCCTCGAAACCGTCCGGCATGGTCAGCGGCTGTTCTTCCGAAGTGGAGCTGGTACCGGTGCCACCTTCCATGATCGGCCTGAGTGCAACATGCGGCGCAACATACAATAATCCGGTGCCGGGCGGTCCCAGCAGTCCCTTGTGGCCGGGCGCGGCCATCATATCAATGCCGCTTGAGATGACATCGATATCAATATAGCCGGCTGACTGGGCGGCATCCACCAGAAATAGGGCGCCGACAGCATGGCAGATGGTTGCGATCTGCTTGATCGGCTGAATTGAGCCGCATACGTTCGAAACATGGCCGACCGCTATCATGCGGGTATTGGACTGCACGGCACGACAAATATGGTCGGGATCCACGATGCCTTCAGTACCGGCCCTCACGACCGAAACTTCAACCCCCTTGCGGCTGAGCGCATGCAATGGCCGCAATAGCGAGTTATGTTCCATTGAGGTCGTAATGACATGGTCACCGGCCTTCAGAGTCCCATGCAGCGCCAGGTTGAGAGCCCCGGTGGCACTATGGGTAAAGATGATCCTGGACGAGTCCGGGATTGAAAACAGTTCGGCTACTGTCTCGCGAGCCATGAACATGATGCGTGAGGCTTCCAGAGAACGGCGGTGGCCGCCCCGTCCGGGAGATCCGCCGACCTCACGCATGGCATGAATCACGGCCTGATAAACCTGTTCAGGTTTCGGAAATGAAGTTGCTGCATTATCAAGGTAAATTGACATTCAAAACTCCGATAACGGCAAAAGGTATTACGGCTGCAGCTGCGGCTTCTCATTCAACCATGGAAACAGCTGGACACTACCGATGCGCGGATCACGAACAGCATCGTATATCTTCAGAACAATGGCTGACCGGTCGGAACTGCCCCACCAGTTCTGCAGAGCGACGATATCCTCACGACCGGTATTGTACAGGTTGAAACCTTTGTTTTCACTGAACGCATTACCCCAGATCAGTGCACGACCATCTTCAAGCCGCAGCGCATCCTGATTATTGTTGATAAACAAGCAGCGCTGCACCTTGATACGTGAACCGGAAAGATGCAGCGCTGTGTCGCGATTGCCGGAAAAGCGGGATGCCAGTATCTGCCCCTCACCCCCCTTGAGTCTAACACCGCTGCCATTTGCGGATATTTCCGCCGACGAGATCTTTATCCGGCAATCTTCCGAAAGTATTCCATACAGTTCATTATCGCTGATTTTGACCGTGGAGATGCCGACGGCGGACCTGTTCATGACAATTCCGCTTTTGCCGGCTGCTATAGTGGCATCCCGGAGTTCAAATTCGCTGTCATGGACCTCGATACCGTTATCAGAGTCAGTAACGGTTCCGCCGGTCATCTGCACAACAGAATCACGCATCAGAACGCCAATATTGGAATGTGTGATCGCGACGACTTTCAGGCTGACAGTTGAGAAAGCGGCCGCGATGCCGGAAGCGGCGTATTCGATTCGGCAATGTTCCAGCATGTTGCGCTTTTCACTGGAGACAAACGAGATGCCGCCCCAATCCCCCCTGGCTGGATCGGGACGGTCAGATGTCAGGATAATCGGCCGCTCGGCCGTTCCGATGGCCTGAATCCGCCCCTGGATAACAAGACGGGCTGCATCGCTACTGTCACCCGTACCGGCGAAACGTACGACCGTGCCCGCTTCAATACGCAAGGTGGCCTGGGGAGCAACTACAACGTATCCCTTGACCAGAACGGTGTCGCGCCAG
>JACMKN010000065.1 GCA_014380135.1 Deltaproteobacteria bacterium | reverse complement strand
GGGAAAAATCGCCGACCCGGCCGACCCCGCCGTTCAGGCGCTGATCGACGACCTGTTGGTGACGGTTGCGGAAGTGAACGGCGTGGGGATCGCCGCACCGCAGGTGTATGAGTCGCTTGCCCTATTCATCGTCGCATCGCGGCCCAATCAGCGCTACCCCCATGCGCCGGAGATGGAGCCTGCGGCGATGATCAACCCGGAGATCCTGTGGGTGTCGGACGAAATGGAGAAGGGCTGGGAAGGGTGTCTGAGTATCCCCGGCCTGCGCGGACTGGTGCCACGGCATCGGCGGATCGGCGTGCGCTACCTGACCAGGGCGGGGGAGATGCGGGAAGCGGAATATGCGGACTTTCTGGCGCGGGTATTCCAGCACGAGTTCGACCATCTCCAGGGGGTGGTTTTCATCGACCGGTTGGAGAGTACGCGGGAACTGATGACGGAGAAGGAATATATAAGGAGTCTACAAAGCCATGCATGATCTGTTACCGGAAGGGGAAGATTTACGACGCGCCGTCAAATGGATATCCGGCAATCTTCAGGAGAATTCCTGCCAGCCGGTCCTGCCGCTCGTCCAGGAAGCGATCTTCAAGTATGACCTGTCACCCAAAGATGGTGAGTTCCTGATCGGGTTCTACAGCCAAAGAAAAAAGGAGCCATGACCTCTCGAAAGCATCGGTTCAGCCCTCCTTTGTTGAGAGCTTTATCGGGAAACAAAAAAATGCCAAAATGGCTTGATTTGGCGTAATTATGCTGTTAATGAAAGAACAGTAGTGAACTTGTTTTTCAATTGTTTTCAAAATAGTCTTACCTTACAGACTGAAAGGTCATATGAACAGCCACGAGCAGTCAATACATAAACTTCCAACGCCGCTGCACCTCTTTACAGCCCTGCTGATAATCATCTCCTCCATCGAAGCTCTTGTTCATTTCTGTTTGCCGTTGATCATTCCGGATTCTCAAAAAAATATTCAGGTCATTGCCGATGCATTGCTCTTAACCTTTATAAGCGCTCCGTTTATCTGGAAACTCATTGCAGTCCCTTTGCGTGCGGCGGTCATGACCGAATTTTCCCGGACTAATGCAGTTCTGAAAACCATCGTGGAGGCCGTCATCTGTTTCAACGAGGAAGGAACCATCGAATCGTTGAATCCGGCTGCGGAAAAGATGTTCGGCTACCAACCACGAGAAATAATCGGACAGCATATCAGCAAAATCATTCCCGCCATGACCGACGGCAGCAATACATCGCAAAAAGCAGTGGAGCTGCAAAATAACATCACGACAGGCTTTGAAACCTCCGGCTGCCATATTGACGGGACACCCTTTCCGCTGGAGATTTCCATCAGCGCTGTGAAAGTGGGAGATCGAGCCTTATTCATCGCGATAATACATGACATCTCCCAACGCAAACGAGCGGAAGCGCTCCTGGAAGAACAAAAAGATTTTTCGTTCAGACTTGTCCAGAACTTTGCCGTACCCTGTTTCGTGTTGGCTCCCGACCATACGGTTCTGGTCTGGAATAAGGCCTGCGAAGAGTTGACCGGTTTAAAGCACGAGGAACTGATCGGCACCAATGAACATTGGAAGGCTTTTTATGATCACAAGCGGCCGACTCTTGCCGATGTGGTACTCGATTGTAACAGCAAGAACATTGCAGTTAATTGTGAAAAATACGCCAGATCCGCTTTTGCCGAAGATGGATTTCAGTATGAAGATTGGTACCCGAACGTGGGGGGACGGAGGCGTTATCTCTTTTTCGATGCGGTACCGGTCAGAAATGCCCTGGGTGAGGTCATCGCGGTCATCGAAACGCTGGAGGATATTACCGAACGGCAGGAAGCCGAGGAATCTCTCAGGGTATCGAAAGAGAAATTTTCCAAGGCATTCCATGCTGCTCCCGACGGGATCGTAATAAACAGCAAGGCCGAAGGTTACTTCATCGAGGCCAACGAGGCCTTTTTCAGCATGCTGGGTTATACCCGGGACGAGGTCATCGGCCATTCATCCCTGGAGCTGGGGCTATGGGTCGATCCCGGCCAACGTCGTCAGATTATTGAGCGCACCGAGCGCGAGAGGGCGGTGCGCAATGTCGAAATACGTATCCGCATAAAATCGGGCCAAATACGTACCTTCCTCTGGTCTTCCGATACCATCACCTACGATGGCGTTGAATGCCTGATTGTGACCGTACGTGACATCACTGTCCAGAAGGATAACGAACAGAATCTTCTCAAGAGCAGAGCCGAACTGATCGTCAAGCATGAACAGCTTTCCATTCTCTTCTCCCAGGTTGAGGCGGTTAAGAAGGAGTGGGAGCGGACGATGGACTGCATCAAGGATATGGTCATCCTGCTGGACTGGAAAGGTAAAGTGAAGCGCTGCAACCACGCCACTGTTGAGTTTCTTGAAGTGCCTTACGATAAAATCTTCGGCCAGGACTGGCAGCGTCTGATGCAGGCGGCCGGAACCCCGGCCAATTGCTCAATTGATGGCTTTTGCGAGTTTTACCATGAAAAGACGGACCGCTGGTTCTCCCTTACATATTATACCGAGAACGAAAACGGCGCTTACGGCATGGTGGGCTCCGTTGTTACCATCCACGATACAAGCGAAACGAAACGGGCAGCCATGGAGCTCGAACAAGCCTACACAGAGCTGAAAGAGACGCATGCCCAGATGCTTCAGCAGGAGAAAATGGCGTCAATCGGCCAGCTTGCCGCCGGAGTAGCACATGAAATCAACAACCCGACCGGCTTCATAATCAGCAACCTGGGAACCCTGAGAAAATACGCCGAGCGCCTGGTCGAATTCAGCAGAGCCCAGTCAGAGATCATAAGTTTGCATGGCAAATCCGGGGAAGAAAAGCTTGCGCCACTGCGGACAAAGCTGAAAATCGACCGTATCATTGATGACATCCCGAACTTGATCAGCGAATCGCTGGATGGTGCCGACAGAATGAAGCGGATTGTCAAGGATATGAAGAGTTTTTCGCGAATGGATGGAGAGGAATGCAAGATTGTCAACCTGACGGACTATATCGAGAGCACCATCAACATCGTCTGGAATGAAATCAAGTACAAAGCGGCTCTCAAGAGGGACTACGGTGAACTGCCGGCCATCAAGTGCCATCCGCAGCAACTCAGCCAGGTTTTCATGAATCTGCTCGTCAATGCCGCCCATGCCATTCAGGCACAGGGAGAGATCACAGTCAGAACCTGGCAGGAAAGCAATTTTGTTTTCATCTCCGTAGCCGATACCGGCTGCGGTATCCCGGAGAAAATTCGCAACCGCATATTCGAACCATTCTTTACCACCAAGGAGGTCGGGAAAGGGACGGGACTCGGCTTAAGCATCAGCTACGACATAATAAAGAACCACGGTGGCGATATATCCGTGGACAGTGCGCT
>JACMKN010000064.1 GCA_014380135.1 Deltaproteobacteria bacterium | reverse complement strand
TAAATAGCGCAAGCACGGTTCTGAGAGGGGCTTGGTGACAACTTGTATAGTGCTCTGATCGTGTGACATCATCTGCGAAATCAGTTGGCAACGTAAACACTAATCTCGGTTTTACACAGGGAGAAACCGGTCTACTCGACAGCGTCAAGCTGATTTTGCGCATTTCGAAAGAAATAGCTTGATTAGCGCACTAATCCCGCTTTTGGTTGGGGACTCGGTACTCGATATGGAAATGGTCAGCGAAAAATTCTTTTTGGGACGTCAGCCGATTCTTGATCGCAATCAGGAAATTGTCGGATATGAATTGCTGTTCCGTGCGGCCGACGTAGATCGTGCCATATTTGAGAGCTATTCCCATGCCAGCGCCAGTGTCATTTCTCATGCTCTGGCATCGTTTGGCATGCGTGAAGTTTTGGGAGGCAAGTTCGGCTTTATTAATGTTCACCTCGGTCTGCTTTTGTCGGAAATGCTGGAACTGCTTCCGGTAGGCCAGACGGTCCTGGAATTGCTGGAGATGATCCATCTAGATGATGAGGTGATCGAGCGCTGTCGTGAACTCAGGGAGCTGGGGTTTCTTCTGGCTCTGGATGATCACGAGTTTGACCCTGTCAATAGCGATATTTATCATGTCATTGATATCGTAAAAATTGATATTCTGATGACCGGCATGGATGCCTTGCCGGAGATTGCCAGGCAGTTGCGTAAATACTCTGTCAAATTATTGGCTGAAAAAGTTGAAACGGTTGAGCAGTTCCAGATCTGTTATGATTTAGGCTTTGAATTTTTTCAAGGGTACTTCTTTGCTCGTCCGGTTGTGCTTAAGCGGAAAAAAATCGATGCATCCGGTATGGCAATGCTTAAGCTGCTGCAGCAACTGACCATGGATGCCTCCATCGATCAGATTGAACAGACTTTCAAGGAAAATCCCGGCCTTTCCTATAACCTGCTGCGGCTGGTTAATTCCGTGGCCATGGGGAAGCTCGAGAAGATAAAAACCCTTCGCCACGCCATTATCATGCTGGGGATCAATCACCTGCGGCGCTGGATCCAGTTGTCGCTTTTTGCCGGCCACGATTCCCGCAGCATCAATCATCCCTTGCTGGAGCTGGCAGCGGTGCGCGGCAGGTTGATGGAAATTCTGCTCAAACAGCAGGCCGGGCGTGCCATTGGTGACGAACAGGCCGAGGCTGCCTTTATGGTTGGTATTCTTTCTCTTCTGGATGTGCTGTTCGAAACACCGATGTCGGAAATCATCTCGAACCTGAACCTGAACGATAATGTATCGGCTGCATTATTGACTCGGGATGGGCAACTTGGCAGGATGCTTACATTGACTGAAAAACTGGAGGTAACGGATTTTGATGCGGTAAAGTTGGTGTTAAACGAATGCGGCGTTTCTATGGATCAGCTCCTGGCGGCGCAACTGGAAGCATTCAACTGGAGAAGTTCCATAATTCATCAGGAAGATTAGGCACTGTAGAAAAATTTATTCAGCAGGCATGGGAGAGCAGCGAAAAACCGTCTTTCATGTATTCAACCTCGTTGTTCCGGTCCACTACCCAATAGTGAAGATCTCCGCCCAGCATGATCGCAACCGGGGTATTAAGTGACAAAGCGTACAGCTGTGCGACTGAATAAAATGGAAATTTTGCGTACATGAAAAGCTCCGTAAACATGATATGTGCATTAAAAACGCTGGCGCCAATGTTCTGATATCGTACTTAGCATAATCAATGCCAACATATATATTTATAAATAACGAGTAGTTATGGACATCGGTCAAGATTATGACAATTGCGGGCTTTAGTTTGTTGTTATTGGTTCAAAAAAATGACTCAGGGGAACATTCATGTTGGCCGAAGAACTTCTAGCCCGTTATCTTGAGGGGGTTTCCTTGGATATCGTGCTGGTACATAGCCGCTATGTGGCCGCACTGGCACTTGATGTATGTGATCATCTGGCGCTTGGAGCTGATGAGCGCGTTTTTGTAGAAGAGGCGGCGCTGCTGCATGATATCGGCGTCAGTCAGGTCTATGCCCCTCTGATCGGGCTGCATGGTGCCCACCCGTATATCACGCACGGGGTGCTTGGTCGCACGATTCTTGAAAAGGAAGGTTATCCGGCTCATGCACTGGTTTGTGAAAGACATATCGGTGTTGGCTTGACCATCGCTGATATCGACCGGCAGCAATTACCGCTTCCCCGCCGCGATATGTGCCCGGTTTCGCTTTGTGAACAGATCATCTGCTATGCCGATCTTTTTTATTCCAAGCAGCCCGGAAAACTGGCCGAGCGAAAAACGCCTGAACGTGTCAGAAAAAAACTTGCCTCTTTCGGTGAAGATAAAGTAGCCGTCTTTGATTCCTGGATGAAACAATTTGGTGGCGCGTAGATTAATCGTTGCAGTTCAGGATTGCTCATAAAAAGGTAACGACTCAAGTTGCAAGTGCCCAGGCGCTCACAAGTACTAAAAGTCGTTGCTTTTTATGCTTTAATGCCTTACATTGGCAAACTTTTAAACTCGTATACATATTTCCATTCAGGCGGTTTCCAGTGCAGGATACTCCCCCCACAATTCCGGAATTGCGTTCACGCATCGATGTCATTGATGACCATATCCTCAAGCTTCTGAATGAACGGTCACAGGTAGTGCTTGAGGTCGGCCGTTTGAAATCCGGCAAAAATCTTGATTTTCATGTGCCCGGCCGTGAACGTCAAATTTATGAACGCCTGCTCAGCCAGAACCCCGGACCATTCCCGAATGATGCCTTGAAAAGCATTTACCGCGAGATTATTTCTGCCTGCCTGGCGCTGGAATCTCCGATGAAGGTCGCTTTTCTGGGACCCAAGGCCACCTTCAGTCACCTGGCAACCATGCACCAGTTTGGCCTGTCCGCCGAACTGGTTCCTCAGAAGTCGATTCCGGCTGTTTTTGAGGAGGTGGAAAAGGGCAAGGCGCTGTACGGCGTCGTGCCGGTTGAAAACTCTACCGAGGGAGTCGTATCCCATACTCTGGACATGTTTGTCGAAAGCGGTCTGCAGATCACGGCAGAAATCATGCTGGAGGTGCATCACGACCTGCTGTCCCGCACCGGGCGACTGGAGGATATCAAGAAGGTCTACTCTCATCCGCAGCCGATTGCCCAGTGCCGTCATTGGCTGGAAGACAACCTTCCCGGCGTGCCGATGGTCGATGTGGCCTCCACCGCCGTGGCGGCCCAGATTGTCAGTGATGATTATACCGCTGCGGCGATTGCCAGCGAACTGGCCGGATCACTCTATGACCTCAAGGTGGTTCGCACCCGCATTGAGGATCAGGTCAACAACTTTACCCGTTTTCTGGTGATTGCCCGCAAGGGCTGCGAACGTTCCGGCAACGACAAGACCTCGGTGCTTTTCTCGGTCAAGGATGAGCCGGGCATACTTTGCCGCATGCTTGATCCTTTTGCCAAACGGGAAATCAATCTTTCAAAAATCGAATCACGCCCGTTCAAGAAAAAGGCCTGGGAATATATCTTCTTTCTGGACCTTTTCGGCCATGTATCGGACCCGGATGTGGCCGCTGCTCTGGATGAACTCAAACAGTGTTGTCAGTTTATCAAAATTCTCGGATCGTATCCCCGGTCGATGTAGGCTAGCATGTCGTTGATTATAAAACGGTTGGCCGTAATAGGCACAGGATTGATTGGCGGTTCGTTTGCCCTGGCTTTGCGCGAGGCCGGCGCTGTCGAGCACATTGTCGGCATCGATTCAGATCGCTCCAATCTTGAACTGGCGCTTTCCATGGGGCTTGTTGACGAGATTGCCGAGGATGCCTGTGCCGGGGTTTCGTCTGCCGAGGTTGTGTTTATCTCGGTGCCGGTTCGCTCGATTGCCCCGGTTCTGGCTTCCATCTCAGCAGCTCTTCCCCCCGGTTGTATCGTTACCGATGGCGGCAGCGTCAAAGCCGCCATTGTCAGAGAGTGCGATGCTCTGATTCCGCCCGGATGCAGTTTTGTTGGTGGCCATCCCATTGCGGGTACCGAACACTCAGGCGTCGCTGCCGCATTTCCCGGATTGTTCAGGGGCAAGCGCAGCGTATTGACGCCCGGTGCCACCAGTGATGCGCAAGCCCTTGACACGGTTGCCAGGCTCTGGGCGGCTGCAGGAGCCGAGGTCTGCCGGATGGAGGCGGGCCATCACGACAGGATTTTTGCCGAGATATCCCACCTGCCGCACGCCATCGCTTATACGCTGGTACATGCCGTAGGGACGGCGGATGTGGAGGGTGAAAACGTGTTGTCGTACACGGCTGGCGGTTTCAGGGATTTTACACGGATCGCATCATCCGATCCGGTCATGTGGCGTGATATTTCGCTGATGAACAAGCAGGCCCTGCTGGCAAGTATTGATGGTTTTACCGCCAGTCTGGCCGAACTGCGCCGACGTATCGAAGGCGATGACTGTGACGGTCTGACTGAATTTTTTACCACGGCAAAAAAATTCCGAGACGGTATATTATAATCATTTGAACCACATGGAGAATTTGTGAGATCAATTACCATGCAACCTGCAGATGCCCTGGGAGGCGAGCTGACCGTGCCCGGCGACAAGTCCATCTCCCATCGTTCGATCATGCTGGGAGCCATAGCCAATGGAGTTACTACGGTTCGCGGATTCCTGCGGGGAGAGGACAATATGTCAACCATGCACGCCTTTCGGGCCATGGGTGTCAAGATTGATGACGATGGTGAAACCATCGCAATCCATGGGCGAGGTCTGCACGGACTCCAGGAACCGGGAGATGTTCTGGATTGCGGAAACTCCGGAACCACAATCAGGCTGATAACCGGTCTATTGTCCGGACAGTCGTTCTTTTCGGTTGTTACCGGCGACCAGTACCTGCGCAAGCGGCCGATGAAAAGGGTGGTGGAACCGCTCACTCGCATGGGTGCCAGAATACAGGGACGCCATCAGGGCAGCCTGGCGCCTTTGGCTATCAGCGGTGGAGGCTTGAGTGCCATTGACTATCACTCGCCGGTTTCCAGCGCACAGATCAAGTCTTCGATCATGCTGGCCGGACTGTACGCGGATGGCGAGACGACCGTGCGTGAACCGAGCCTGTCGCGCGACCATTCCGAACGGATGTTCCGCTTGTTCGGCGCTTCACTGGTCCGTTTTGAAAACGGCGTCACGGTGCACGGCGGAGCCGAGTTGAATGCCCAGGAGGTAACCGTACCGGGAGATATCTCTTCGGCCGCGTTCTTCATCGTGGCGGCGCTGATTACACCCGGCTCGGAACTTCTCATCCGCAATGTCGGCATCAACCCGACCCGCACAGGAGTGATCGACATACTCAAGGAGATGGGAGGCGACATCGAACTGCTTGATGAGCGCGAACTTTCCGGAGAGCCGGTGGCCGACATTCTGGTGCGATCTTCGCGTCTGAAAGGAACCGCCATCTCCGGCAGCGTTGTGCCGCGCGCCATCGATGAATTCCCGGTGGTTTGCGTGGCGGCCGCCTGCGCCGAGGGACTGACATCCATCCGGGATGCCAAGGAGTTGCGGGTGAAGGAAACCGACCGGATTACCGCGATGGCCAACAATCTGCGAACTCTGGGAGTAGTGGTGACAGAAACGGACGACGGAATGGATATCACCGGCTCCGAGCGTCTCAGTGGAGGGGAGGTCGAAAGTTTCGGTGACCACCGGATTGCCATGTCCTTGGCGGTAGCCGCTCTGGTTGCTACAGACGAAATAACGATACTGGACATCGACTGCGTTGCAACATCCTTCCCGAGCTTTTTCCAGCTTCTGGAAAAGGTTGCAGGAAAGTAGGCCTATGAATAAACGGACTAACGGAATAATCATCGCAATTGACGGTCCATCCGGTGCCGGCAAGAGTACGGTGGCACGCCTTCTGGCCGACCGCCTCGGATATCGACAGATCGATACCGGCGCCATGTACCGTGCGGCGGCGCTGCTGATCGCTCAGGCCGGAATTGATCCTGGTGATCTTTCGACATTGGAAAGCTTCTGTCAAAAACTCGACATCAGTCTGGTGCATGTTGACGGCCGCCAAGCCGTCATTGCCAACGGCAGTGATGTGACCGACCGGATCCGCACCCCCGAAATGTCGCTGCTGACCTCGCGGATTTCAACGCTCAAGCCGGTGCGGGACGCACTCCTGAAATCACAACGTATGATGGGAGTCGGCGGCGGTGTTGTTCTTGAGGGGCGGGACATCGGTACCGTGGTATTTCCGGATGCCGAACTTAAATTTTACCTGTCTGCTTCGGCTGAAGAGCGTGGTCGCCGGCGTTGCGAGGAGCTGTCCGAAAAGGGGGAGCAGGTGACCCTGGTGGATACGATCGCTGATGTTGTAAAAAGGGACCTGCAGGATTCGGGTCGTGACCTGGCGCCGCTTCGTCAGGCCGAAGACGCCATCGCCATTGATTCATCGCATCTGACGGTTGAAGACGTCCTCGACAAAATGGAGCATCTTTACAAAGAAATAATCAAAGCGACAGGAACGGCATTATGAAAGTAATTCTTGCAAAACGGGCCGGTTTCTGTTTTGGAGTCAAGCGTGCCACCCAGATGGCATTTGAGGCGGCCGGCAAGGACCAGAAAACCTACACGCTGGGACCAATCATTCATTCTCCGCAAGTCGTCAACAAACTGGAAGAGATGGGCGTCAAGGTGCTTAAGAGTTTGGACAGCATGGAAAGCGGCACCATCATCATTCGCTCTCACGGTGTCGCCTCAGGAGAGATCAGCGAAGCTGTCCAGAAAAAACTGGAAATTGTTGACGCAACCTGCCCGTTTGTAAAAAAGGCCCAGGAACATGTCAAGAGTCTTTCGGAAGCCGGATATGGGGTTGTTGTTGTCGGTGATGCCGACCATCCCGAGGTTCAGGGGATCGTATCCTATGGCGGTGACAAGGTTTTCGTGGTTGGTTCAGGCGAAGAGGTCAGCAAGCTGCCGAAAATGAACAAGATCGGTGTCGTTGCCCAAACAACCCAGTCTTTTGAAAACCTGAAAAATGTGGTTTCGGAGTGTCTGCTGCGCGGAGGAGAAATCCGCGTTTTCAACACGATCTGTGACGCAACGGCTGTCAGACAGGAAGAGGCCAAGGAACTGGCAGGCCAGGTGGACTGCATGCTGGTGGTGGGCGGCTTTAACAGTGCCAACACGCGACGTCTGGCTGAGGTGTGTGCCGAACTGCAGCCACGCACTCACCATATAGAGACAGCTTCTGAAATCAATGCCAACTGGTTTAATGGCGTTGAAAGGGTGGGGGTGACTGCCGGAGCCTCAACACCCAAGTGGATAATTGATGAAGTTATGAACAAAATTGAGGAATTGAATAAAAGCAATTGAATTTTACCGATCATGTTGCTACATTATAAAGCTTCATAATCGGAGAAGAACGATAAACGTCCAGGGGGTATGGTGTAATGGTTGATTTTAAAAGGCTTGATGCTGTCGAAGAAGAACATGAGGACCTCGACATCGATCAGCAGAGCAGTGAATTTGCAGAGCTTTACACAGAAAGTCTCAAAGAACGTCCCGAGCGGGATAAAATTATAGAGGGAACTGTCGTGCGTGTCGACCAGGACACGGTCCTGGTTGATATAGGATTGAAGTCGGAAGGCCATGTGCCGACTTCCGAATTCCGTGATGCCAACGGTGAAGTATCTGTTCAGATCGGTGACAAGATCCGGGTGCTAATGACCCGTGAAGATGGTAAAAAAGGATATGTGCTTTCCAAAAAGAAAGCTGATTATCTGGCTGCCTGGGATAAAATCGGCGATGCCGGTCAGGAAGGCGGTATCATCGAAGGTACCATCACCGGCAAAGTGAATGGCGGCTTTACTGTTGATATCGGTGTTCAGGCTTTTCTGCCATCTTCACAGGTTGATATTCGCCCCTCGTCGGATTCCGACAGCTACATTGGTCTGAAGGGACGCTTCAAGGTCATCAAGATCAACCAGCGACGTGACAACATCGTCTTGTCGCGACGTGCGATCCTTGAGGAAGAGCGGGCCTCAATCCGTGACATTACACTGGAAAAACTCGAAGAAGGGCAAATAGTAGAGGGTACCATCAAAAATGTAACCGATTACGGCGCCTTTGTTGATCTTGGCGGAGTTGACGGCCTGCTGCACGTATCCGATCTTTCCTGGGGTAGGGTCGGCAAACCGGCTGATGTCCTCAAACCGGGCCAGCAGGTAACTGCCAAAATTCTCAAGTTCGATCGCGCCAAAGGGAAAATATCGCTGGGTATCAAGCAGACCCTGACCGATCCATGGCTGGAAGTAGCAACTAAATTTCCGGTCGGAAACCGTGTCCGCGGCCGCGTCGTAAGTTTGATGGAGTATGGTGCTTTTGTTGAACTGGAAGCGGGCATTGAAGGGTTAATCCATGTTTCGGAGATGTCCTGGACCAAGCGAGTTCGCAGAGCCGCCGATATCCTGAATGTCGGTGACGAGGTCGAGACGGTTATTCTGGGCATCGATATGGCCAACCGCAAGATTTCACTGGGACTGAAGCAGGTTTCCGACAATCCATGGTCCACGATTGCTGACAAATATCCGGCCGGCACCAAAATTGAAGGCCAGATCAAGAACATGACCGATTTTGGTATGTTCATTGGTATCGAAGACGGTATTGACGGACTTGTTCATGTTTCCGATATGTCCTGGACAAAGCGTATCAAACACCCCGGCGATGTCTATGAAAAAGGTCATCTGGTTCAGGCGGTAGTGCTCAAGGTTGATGTTGAAAACGAGCGTTTGTCACTCGGAATCAAGCAACTCGAGCCAGACCCATGGAGTCTTGCACCCGGCAAATATCGTACAGGCGCTTTAGTGACCGGCAAGGTTACATCTTTAACCGATTTCGGTGTTTTTGTTGAGCTTGAAGAGGGTATTGAAGGGCTGATTCATGTTTCCGAATTGTCACGTGAAAAGGTTGCATCTGCAAAAGAGTTTGCTGCAATTGGTGATAACCTCGAGGCAGTTGTGCTTAGCTGTGATCCGAAAGAGCGCAGAATATCTCTCTCGATCAAATCCATGCATGTTGCCGTTGAAAAAGCTGAATTCGAGCAGTATATGGGATCCCAGGGTGAGGCAACATCAACCTTTGGTGATCTGCTTAAAGGAACAAACACTCGCACTAATAATTAATTATGTGAATTGCAGGAGGGGCTTATGACCAAGAGTGAACTTATAGAAAAGGTTGTTCAGACGCATGGCATGCTGAATATGAAGGTTTCTGAAATAGTTGTTAACACGGTATTTGACTCTATTGAAGAAGCTCTCAAGGCCGGCGACAAGGTTGAAATTCGTGGATTTGGCAGTTTTACAATTCGGGAACGGCTCGGTCGTGAAGCGCGCAACCCCAAGAGCGGAGAGGTTGTACGCATTCCCTCCAAAAGAACCCCCTTTTTCAAGACCGGTAAAGACCTGAAGGAACGCGTGAACTGTTGATGGCTTGAGTCCCTCAGCATTAATGCCCGAATGGTGGAATTGGTAGACACAAGGGACTTAAAATCCCTCGGCTGAAAAGC
>JACMKN010000063.1 GCA_014380135.1 Deltaproteobacteria bacterium | reverse complement strand
TGAAGTCTTCGATTATCTGCTGGGGTCGGCGCGGGAATGCTTGAGGTCGTAGGCGACATCTGGGGGTATGCGGAAACGGCGGTCATTGTCGTCACCAGCAATGGTTCGCTGACCAGGGAAGGCCGGGCGGTCCTGGGAAGAGGTGTGGCGCGACAAGCTGCAGTCCGTTTCTCCGGTCTTGCCGATAAACTGGGCAGGCTGCTGGCGGAACAGGGCAGTCATGTGTTCGACCTGGGTTGCGGCGTCGTCAGTTTTCCGGTGGAAGAGACCGCCTGGTCACTGCCCGACCTGCGCATCATCGCCCGTTCGGCGGAAGAACTGCGAATCCTGGTTGATCAATCGGGATGGCGGCGAATCGTAGTTCCCCGTCCCGGCTGCGGCGGCGGGGGACTGGCGTGGAATGATGTACGGCCACTTCTGACCCCCTGGTTTGATGAGCGGTTTGTGGTCATAAGCCAGCAGCAGTATTTTTAAAGGAGAAAAAAATGGCACTGGTTACTTTTTTCACCAAGCTTGGCTGTTCTACCTCCGCCAAACAGGTTGACCTGTTGAAGCAGTCAGGGCATGAGGTCGAGGTGATTGATCTTCTCTCGCAGTCCTGGACAGGCGAACAGTTGATCACCTTCTTCGGCGGCATGCCGATAAAGAAGTGTTTTAACCCCAATTCACCGCGGGTTAAGTCCGGCGAAATAGATCCGGCAGCTTACAGCCAAGAAGAGGCGCTGAAACTGATGCTGGAAGACCATCTGCTGATTCGCCGACCATTGATGGAATCGGAAGGGAAACGTCTTTGCGGGTTCGACCCGGTTACTGTCAATGCCTGGGTGGGGCTGGAGGCAGACGTCCTTGAACAGAGCGCCAAAGAGGACTATGCGAGCTGCTCGCAAACGCCGGCGTCCAGTCAGCCGTGCCGATGATCTGCATGATCATCGGTCACTCTGTTAAACTTATGTGCATATGATTTTCCGGCCTTTGTTAAAAAACTGTGTTGGTTTGCCCGCAAAAAAGCCCTTCCGTATCGGAAGGGCTTTTTTGCGGACTTTACCTGGCTGCGGTATTAATTACAGGTTCCAGTCAGCAATTTTCATCGTACCGTTCTTGGCCAGGTTTACCTGCATCTTGAATACCCGGTCCAGCAACTGGGGCTCATGCCCGGCTTTCCTGGCCAGACAATCCTTTTTGGACATATCGAAATATTCCTGAAGCAGCGGCCTGTAATCGGGGTGGGCGCACTTGTCGATGATCAGCTGGGCCCGATCCTTCGGCGCCAGTCCGCGCAGATCTGCCAGACCCTGCTCGGTCACCAGCACATCCAGGTCATGTTCGGTGTGGTCCACATGCGGCACATGGGGCACCACACAGGTAATCCCGGTCGGGTCGCTCTTGGTCGGCCGGGCCGAGGGGGTATGCATGATGGACAGGTAGGCATTGCGCAAAAAGTCGCCGGAGCCGCCGATGCCGTTGATCATGCGGGTGCCGCCCACCAGCGTCGAGTTGGCATGTGCATAAATATCGAACTCGATCGGGGTGTTCATGGCGATGCAGCCCAGACGGCGGATCGGCTCGGGATGGTTGGCGATGGAGAGGGGCCGCATCAGCACCTTGCTGCTGTACTTGTCCCAGTTGCCGTAAAAGCGCTTGAAACCTTCGGCGGAAAACGACAATGACACCGTGGAGGCAAAATCGAGTTTCCCGGAATCAAAGAAATCCAGCATCGTGTCCTGGAGCACTTCGGTCCAGACCTGCAGTCCGCTGAAGGGACCTTTTGCCAGACCGCCGATGACCGCATTGGCAATCGAACCGACACCGGACTGGAGCGGCAGCAGGTTCTTCGGCAGACGGCCGTTGTCCACCTCGAACTTGAAGAAATCGATGATGTGGCTGGCGATGGCTCCGGAAGTATCGTCCTGCTCGCTGAAGGAGCGGCCATTGTCCGGGAGTTTCGACTCGATGATGGCGATGATCTTGTCGGTATCGACCCGCACATAGGGGGAGCCGGCCCGATCGTCAACACGGCTGATCAGATAGGGCTGCCGGTGGGGCGGGTTGATCGGCTCGATGATGTCGTGCAGCCCTTCGAAGTTGGGGATCGAGGTGTTCAGCTCGATGATGATCCGGTCGGCAATCTGGACGAGCTCCGGCACCGCCCCGCAGGAGGCGGTCAGCACCAGCCCGCCGTCTTCGGTGATGGCTGAACATTCGATGATGGCAATGTCGAGCCGGCCGCCGTTTTCCTTGGTGTAAAAACCGTACCCCAGGTCCTGGGCAAACATGGAGAGGTGCTTGTCCCCCATCCGGATCCGTCCTTCGTTGATGCCGGCCTGGATATTCTTGCCGGTCTGATACGGCCAGCGGCGGTCGATCATGTCCAGTGACGCCCAGCGGTCTTCGGTCTCAACGCCGACCGAGGCCCCGATGAAGAGGTTGAATTTCAGCTTCCCCTGCAGCCCGTTTTTTTCCACATGGTCCGCCAGGGCAATCGGCACCACCTTGGGGTAGCCGGCCGGGGTAAACCCGGACCAGCCGATACTCATGCCGTTCTTGAACAGCGGAATGACCGCTTCCACCGTTTTGATCTTTTCGTGCAGACTCGTTCTTCTGATGCGCTGATGAAGTTCTGACATATTACTCCTCCACGGTTGAACCGGTAGGCCGGCCGAGACTCTTTTGACGGACCGGCATGTTCATGTCCTGCGAAAACAGCAGTTGTGGAACGCGATCTTCGGCGCCCAGAATCCTGACCAACTGTTCCATTCCTGCGGCGACCTGCTGCAGGCTTTTTTTCGGCAGAGTCTCAAGACCTCTCACGAGCATGACTTGCGCCGCCTCCGGTGCCTTGGCAACCAGTTCCCGCCCGGCGGGCGTCAAGTCGAGTTCAACCACCCGGCGGTCTTCCGTCGAGCGGGTACGCACAACCAGTCCCTTTGCCTCAAGCCGGTCGATGATCCCCACAACGGTTGCCGGATGCAGGAACATGCCTTTGGCCAGTTCGGAAACCTTGAGCGGTGCGGCGCTGGCAACAAGTTTGACGGCCCACAGCTGCGGGCTGGTCAGGCCGGTATCCTGCTCGATTGATTTATAGGACTCATTGAGTGCCTGAATCGTTCGCCGCAGATTATCGATCACCTGGGAAACCGTATTGCCCTGCTCAATCATGGCTTTCTCCGGATAAATCATGTACAATGATAACTTGTAGTGCAAATAATTAGTGCTACAAATCATTTGTATCACAAATTGTATACAGTGACAATTCCAATCTTCACTGCATCTATCAGGAAGCAACGTGCTTCTTTCCTAATCCTGATAATTATGATAAGTACATTAACGTAAGTTGTTTTTGCAGGCCCTGATGAACGGGACAGACAGAAATTGCTGCTAACTTACCCGCAGACCGCCTTTTGGCGCCGGACAACATCATGAAAATATTGACGCTCAGCTGCTGGAGCAATTCCATACATTTTCGTCTTTTCAACAAGGATGACTTTGCTCTGATAGTCCTGGGCAGCGTCGAACGGGTCGGCATGGGCGACTCGTACCTGATCTGCATTCAGCCGGGCCAGCAAAAGAGCACTCTCCATGTCGATTATTGCGATCACAGCAGCGCCCTCGCACTGATCCTCGACGCGCTTACCGATGTTCAGCAGGGGGTAATGGCCAGCGGACAGGAAATCGCGGCAGTCGGCCACCGGGTTGCACATGGCGGGGAAGATTTTCACAATTCCGTCATCATTGACGAAAAGACCTTCTCGGCCATCCGCAGCCTGCGACGGTTGGCACCGCTGCACAACACCTACAATATCGCCGGCATCGAAGCGGCCCGGGAGCAGCTTCCGGATATTCCCCAGATTGCCGTATTCGATACGGCCTTTCATCAGACCATACCGGAACACGCCTTTATCTACCCCCTGCCCTACGAGTGGTATGAAAACCATGCGGTCAGGCGCTATGGCTTTCATGGCCACGCCCATCTCTACCTTTCCCGGCGGGCAGCGGCCTTGCTGGGGAAAGAGCCTGCGGAATGCAACCTGGTGACCATTTACCTGGACCGTGGTGTGTCGCTGTGCGCTATTCGCAACGGTATCTCCATCGATACCAGCATGGGCATGACCCCGCTGGAAGGGGCGGTCATGGATACCCGTTGCGGTGACATCGATCCGGGCATTATTACTTTCGAGATGAAGCGGGGAAATTTGTCGGCGCACGAATTGAATCTGATCCTGAACCAGAAGAGCGGCATGTTCGGCATAACCGGCAAGCATTACGACCGCGGCCAACTGGTTCAGGAGGCGTCCGACGGCAACGAACGATGCGCCCTGGCCCTGAAAATCGAGGCCTACCGGCTCAAAAAATATATCGGATCGTATTGTGCGGCGGTGGGACCATTGGACGGGGTGGTTTTTTCATATGGATCGGGGTGCGATGATGGGTTGATGCGCCAATTGACGCTGGAGGGGTTGGATGTTTTCGGGCTGAAGCTCGACCTCGTGAAGAATCGGGCTCCTGCTTCCTGCGACCGGGAGGCAAGCATTTCGACTGCTGATTCGACGGTTGGCATTTTTGTCATTCCAAGCGACGAACAACTCGCCTTTGCCGAGGATGTCGCATCGATCCTGAACAACGGCTGCATTGATCATGTCCGGCATGCCTATACATTTTCTCGAAGCGGCTTTGTACCGAATATCTGCAGTGAAGAGCAAGAGTTGCCGGAATAACTATCAGCAGCTTTCCGTTTCAATCCGTTCCAGCAGTGCCAGTGCCAGTGCCGGCCGGTCGTCGTACAGTTCGAACAACTCCCTGATATTGTTGATATAGGAGTGGATTAAAAACAGCTCGTCCAGGCAGCGTCCCCCGTTTTTACCCGGCTGGCCGACAGATGCAAGCTTGTCCCGGAATAAATCCCAGAAACGGTTGGACTTGTGCGGGACATCGATATGTTTGCGCAACATGACAATCAGCTCACGAGAATTTTTGTCCCCGTCAATACCGACAAATGATACGTAGCGATCCGGCTTGTTTCCTTGCTGCATGGTTTCTCCCGTCTGTTCGATCTTCTGCCGTTACTTATTCCACCCGGTCCAGTTTTAGAGCGAAGGTCAGATCCAGTCCGGCCAGCGGGTGGTTGCCGTCCAATGTCACGTCATTTTCACCCACGCCTGAAACCACCATCACCCTGGACACCCCGCCGGCAAATTCTATGCTCAATTTTTGTCCAACCTTGATATTTTTCTCAACCGGAAATGCGTGACGGGCCACGCTGATGATGTTTTCCGGGCGACGGGCTCCGTAGGCATCATCGGCGGAGAGGACGATATTTTTTGTTTCTCCGGAGCGCATGCCGATAATAGCGCTTTCCAGGGCCGGAAAAACCTGGTCTGCGCCGATGGTGATGGACTGTGGCCCATGTTCGTCGGTGCTGTGAAATATGCGGCCGTTGTCCAGTGTGCCGATATAGCTGATAGTTACATTGCTGCCGATTTTAGCCTGAGTCATACGTTCCCCTTATTATCAATTACCGTATCCGCTGCGCAGTCGCAGACCCCGCAGGTACAGACTCTCTGCCCACATTCCCCGCAGGCGGGATTTTTCGGATCGCGCCCGTCGATGGTTCTGCCGCAGGCGCTGCAGGTATAGCGGTAGAAAGCAAAGCCGCAGTTTCGGCAGACAAGCTTTCTGTTGTCGTCAGCTTTGGGAATGATGTGGATAGAGCCGCAGATCAGGCAGATGGAGGCCATTTCCGGTTTGTTTCTGATGCCGTCTCGCTGTCTGCGGTAATGCTCGAAAAGTTTTTTTGCCGTATCCCTGTCAACTGTTTCCATTTTCCCCCCTCGAATTGGATGCAGTCTTATGCAACTTTACTGCCGGATTCGAAACAATGCTGTCCGCTCAAAAAATAAGCACCTGACTGTTGTTGACCATTCGTTACTTATCAAGGGACATGACGATAACCGGCAAAAAGCTCCAACCTGCCGAAGTCGCGGGTTGTTTTAACATTCTTTTCTTGGCACGCATAATGTACTTGTATCTAATTCAAAACTGCCTGACCCGTAATGGTTTTACCCGATTCGATATCTGAACTCAGCAAGGAAACCGCCATGCCTTCTACACTTCTCGATCTGACTATTAGCGCTCTGATTGACCGCTATCCGGAAACAGTGGAGGTCTTCGCGGCCAACGGACTGGGCCGGTTTGCGGACAATGAGACCCGCTCCACTTTCGGGGCGGCGCTCAGGCTGCGCACGGCTCTCAAGGCGGCCGGCATCAATGCCGACCTGTTCTGCCGGATGCTGGATGATGTCATAGCTCGCGGTCCGTCACGTGCCGACGGCCATTCTTCACCGCCTGCGCTGCAGCGCAGCCTGAACCTGTTCGCCCTGCTTCCCTGTCCCCTCAAGGTTGCCGCTGGAAGAGGCCTTTAACGGTTTCCTGACGACACTCACCGAGGAGCAGCGCGCCGGACTGACCTTCCGCACCGAAGGCAACGCCAACAGCCAGATCGATTATGCCGATTACGCCGATCACTTCGAGACCCTGGCAGACATGCCGGACATCATCATCACGCCCGGCTTCAACAGCTTCTTCCATCCCCATTTTGTCGAGCGATTCATCAAGACCGGCCGGTTCGCCAGCGTCAACAACTTTGCCGGTGACCGGCACCTGGCGGCCATGGGAATAACCGACCCGGATGGCCACTACAGCATGCTGGCCATGAACCTGCTGGTATTGGTGGTGGATCACACCCGCCTGGGAGATCGGCTTGTGCCGCAAAAATGGGCAGATCTGCTCAGGCCGGAATATGCAAAAAGCATCGCCATCCGCGGCAATCATGACGGCACCTTTTGCGAAACGCTGCTGCTGTCACTTTACAAGGACTTCGGCAGCGCCGGCCTGTCCCGCCTGGGGCGCAACGTGGCCTGGGGTTGGCACCCCTCCCAGATGGTCAAGTCGGCCGGCAGCGGCCGGGAGGATACACCGGCCATCAGCGCCATGCCGCTCTTCTTCGCCAACAACATCAAAAACAAGGAGAACATCACAATTGTCTGGCCGACGGACGGCGCCCTGGTCAGTCCGGTCACCATGCTGGTCAAGGCCGACAAGCGTGAGGAGCTTGGCTATCTGATCGATTTCCTCTCCGGAGCGGAAGTAGCCGGCATCTGCGCCGGTGCCGCCTTTCCGGCCGTGCATCCTCAGGTGGACAACCGGCTGCCGGATAAGGCCTCCTTCAAGTGGATCGGCTGGGACTATGTCAAGAACAACGATCTCAAGGCGCTGATTGCCGACACCAATGCCGCCTTTCTGCATGCTTTTCAGGACGAGTCGCCATGAAACTGGTCACGATTGCCGGGCCGCCTTCGTCCGGTAAAACCGCCGTCACAATCAAGGCCATCGATTCGCTGCAGCAGGCGGGTGTGCGGGTCGGCGTAGTGAAGTTCGACAGCCTCTCCACCCAGGACCAGTCGCTTTATGAAAAGCAGGGCGTGGCGGTCACGACCGGCCTGTCGGGTAATCTCTGTCCCGACCACTTCTTCGTCAGCAATGTCAGCGACTGCCTGGCCTGGGGAGTGCAAAAGGGCTTCGACCTGCTGCTGATCGAGAGCGCCGGACTGTGCAACCGCTGTGCCCCGCATATTCAGGGGGTGTTGGCGGTCTGCGTGATCGACAACCTGAGCGGGGTGGACACCCCCAAAAAGATCGGGCCGATGCTGAAGATGGCCGACGTGGTGGTCATCACCAAGGGGGACATCGTCTCCCAGGCCGAGCGCGAGGTCTTTGCCTACCGGGTGCGCCAGGTCAACAGCAACGCCACGATCATAAACGTCAACGGCCTGACCGGTCAGGGGGGCCATGAACTGGGGCGGCTGCTGCTGAATGCGCCCGAGACAGCCGACCTGGAAGGAAAACTGCTGCGCTTCAGCATGCCGGCCGCGCTCTGTTCCTACTGCCTGGGGCAGCGCAAGATCGGCAGCGATTTTCAGATGGGCAACGTCAAGAAAATGGCTTTCAGCTAGGGATGCGGATGCCGACAGACAAAACAACAGCGCCGGTTTTCCTCCCCACCGCAGAACTGCTGCGCCGGGCGCCCCTGGTTGCGGATTTCTTCAGCTCGCTTGGCTTGGGTCTGCCGGCGGGAGAGGTCACTCCGGCGGATTTCTTCGCGGCGCTGGATGCCGATCTGCTTGAGGATCTGGGGCTTGAGCGGCAGAGTCTGGCCGGGCGCCTGCTGGCCTTCATGGAACTGCTGGAAGAGCTGAAGGGCGCCACGGACGGCTCGCGGATCGAATCAATCACCATCCGGGACGGCCACGACAAGAGCGGCCG
>JACMKN010000062.1 GCA_014380135.1 Deltaproteobacteria bacterium | reverse complement strand
CCCACCGTCAACGGCTCGCTGGTCTTTGATGATCGCTTTGCCGGTAAGCCGCTGGTCTTTTGCGGTACCGCCGGTCTGATGCCGGCTGAGGTGAACGGTCTGCCCGCCCATGAAAAATCCATCCTGCCGGGTGACCTGATCGTGATGACCGGCGGCCGGATCGGCAAGGACGGCATCCACGGCGCCACCTTCTCATCCGAGGAACTTAACGAAAATTCTCCAGTAACGGCGGTGCAGATCGGCGACCCGATCACCCAAAAACGCATGTTCGACTTCCTGATCCGTGCCCGTGACAAGGGACTCTACCGTTTCATCACCGACAACGGCGCCGGCGGCTTGTCTTCCTCGATCGGTGAAATGGCCGGCGAATGCGGCGGCTGCCGTATGGACCTGGCCAAGGCTCCCCTGAAATACCCCGGTCTGAACCCCTGGGAAATCCTGATCTCCGAGGCCCAGGAGCGCATGTCGCTGGCTGTTCCGCCGGAAGATATCGACGAGTTCCTGGCCATGGCTGCCCGCTTCGGAGTCGAGGCCACCGTACTGGGCGAATTCACCGACAACGGCGTCTTCCATATGCTCTACGGGGACAGGACTGTGGCTTATCTGCCGATGGATTTCATGCACGAGGGGCTGCCCCCCATGCAGCTGCCGGCCAAGTGGACTCCACCGCAGCATCAGGAGCCCGTTTTTGAAGAAAAGAGTGACTACACCGGCGACCTGAAACAGCTTCTTTCCTCTCTTAACATCTGCTCCAAGGAGTCGGTGGTGCGGCGCTACGACCATGAGGTGCAGGGGGGCTCGGTTGTCAAACCCTTCATCGGTGTTGCCAATGACGGTCCTTCCGATGCAGCCGTGATGCGCCCGATCCTCGATTCCTTCGAAGGGGTCGTGACCGCACACGGCATCTGTCCGCGCTACTCCGATATCGATACCTACCACATGACCGCCAATGCCGTGGACGAGGCGCTGCGCAACTATGTGGCGGTGGGGGGCTCGCTGGAGCTGGTGGCCGGTCTGGACAACTTCTGCTGGTGCGATCCGGTCCTGTCGGAAAAAACCCCGGACGGCCCCTACAAGATGGCCCAGCTGGTGCGCTCCAACCAGGCGCTTTATGATGTCTGCATGGTCTACAACCTGCCGCTGATCTCCGGCAAGGACTCGATGAAAAATGACTTCTACGACGGCACCACCAAGATCTCGATCCCGCCGACGCTGCTCTTTTCGGTGATCGGCAAGATCGAGGACGCCAGAAAAGCGGTCACGATGGACGTCAAACGTCCCGGAGATTATGTCTACCTGCTGGGCTGCACAGCCAATGAACTGGGCGGTTCGGAATATCTGGCTCTGAAGGGTTTTGTCGGCAATAACGTACCCAGGGTGGATGCGGCCAGCGCCTATGTTCGTTACCAATCCTACCACCGGGCGGTACTGCAGGGACTGGTGGCTTCCTGTCACGACCTGTCCGACGGCGGCCTGGCCGTGGCGGTGGCTGAAAGCGCCTTTGCCGGCGGATTCGGCATCTCCATCGACCTTTCCCGCGTTCCGTGGCAAGGCCCGGAGAATGCCTGGAATGATGAAGCGCTGCTCTTCTCGGAATCCGCCTCGCGCCTGCTGGTTACGGTGCGGCGCGAAAACGCCGAGGCTTTCGAGGCGGTCATGGGTGAAGAGAGCTGCGCCCGGATCGGCGTGGTCACTGAAGAACATGTGCTGATTATTGAAGCGATCGAGGGGCATGATGTTGTTACGGCCGATCTGGCCGAGCTGAAGGAAGCCTGGCAGAGTACGCTGCGGGAACTATAACCATTTCTTATGACTGTCACCATCCAGCATACCCTCAAAACTGTTTTCGGATTTAACGAATTTCGGGCGCCCCAGCAGGATGCCATCGAACGGGTCGTGGCGGGTGAGGATGTCTTTCTGGTCATGCCGACCGGAGGCGGGAAGTCGCTTTGCTACCAGATTCCGGCCCTGCACCGGAACGGGGTTGCGATTGTAGTTTCGCCGCTGATTGCATTGATGAAGGACCAGGTTGATGCGCTGCTCGCCAACGGCGTCAGCGCAACCTGCCTTAATTCCTCTCTCACGTCTGCCGAGGTCGGGCGGGTCTTTCAACAGATGGATGCTGGTAACCTTGATCTGTTGTATGTCGCTCCGGAACGGCTGATGATGCCGGATTTCCTCGAACGGCTGGCATCGCTGAAACTGGCCATGTTTGCCATCGACGAGGCCCATTGCATTTCGCAATGGGGACATGACTTCCGTCCTGAATATACGCAGCTCGGCCGATTGCGGCAGCTCTTTCCGGCCGTGCCGGTGGTGGCCATGACCGCCACGGCCGATCCGGAAACCCGTAAGGATATCATCCGCCAACTGGGTATCGAAGGAGCCAAGGTGTATGTGGCCGGCTTCGACCGTCCCAACATCACCTACACCGTCATACCGAAACAAAAACCATTCGTTCAGCTGGGCTCCTTTCTTGCCGGGCGGCGTGATGAAGCCGGCATCGTTTATGCCCTCAGTCGCAAGCGGGTGGAACAGGTGGCGGAGCGCTTGCAGCAGGCCGGTTTTTCTGCAGCAGCCTACCATGCCGGTCTGCCGGATGTGGAGCGCAGACGGGTGCAGGACGCCTTCCGTAAAGATGATGTCCGTATCGTGGTGGCGACCGTAGCCTTCGGCATGGGGATCGACAAGCCCAACGTCCGTTTTGTGGTCCATTACGATATGCCCAAGAGTGTGGAGAGTTATTATCAGGAAACCGGCCGGGCGGGGCGGGACGGCCTGCCGTCCGAGGCGCTGATGCTGTTCGGGATGGGGGATGTGATGACCGCCCGCACTCTGATCGAAAACAGCGACAATGCCGAGCGGGTCAGGATAGAAATCCAGAAACTGAATGCCATGGTAGGATATGCCGAGGCGCTGACCTGTCGTCGCCGGGCGTTGCTGGCCTATTTTGGTGACCAACGGCAGAATGATTGTGGAAACTGCGATATCTGCAACGACCCGCCGCAGCGCTTTGATGCCTCGGAGCAGGCCAAAAAAGCGCTTTCCTGCGTTTACAGGGTTGGTGAACGTTTCGGCATGATGCATGTTATTGAAGTATTGCGGGGAAGCAAGAGTCAGCGGGTACGTGACCTGAAACATGACCAGCTTTCGACCTACGGTATAGGCAGCGATACCTCCGCCAGCGACTGGGAAAACATTATCAGACAGTTGCTGCATCTGGGGTATCTGGCACAGGATTTCACCCGTTATGGCGCTCTGGGACTAACTACTGCGGCGCGCCCGGTACTGAAAGGCGAGACGCAGGTTGTTCTGGGCCGACCGCGTGACGCAGCTGAAACGGTGGAACGCGGCAAAAAACGGGCCGGTGGTCGGAAAGATTACGATCAGGCCCTGTTTGATGCCCTGCGCGCCACCCGTAAAAAACTTGCCGACGATGCCGGAGTGCCGCCTTTCGTGGTATTCTCCGATGCAACCCTGGCGGAGATGGCGCGTAGCAGACCGACCGCTGCCAGGGAGTTGCTGCAGGTCAGCGGCGTGGGCGAGCACAAACTGCGCCAGTATGGAAAAACATTTCTGGAAGTTATTGCCGGCTATTGTCAGGAGTCTGCGGAGAAAAGCGTTTCCCGGCTTTCGGAGAAGGAGCTGGCGTTGACCATCAGCGATACCCAGAAAGAGACACTGAAACTTTGCCGGGAAGGGCTCGATCTTTCGGAAATAGCCGACCGGCGCGGCTTGAAGAGCACCACCATCGCCGCCCATCTGGAAGAGTTGCACAATCTGGGAGCGGATGTTGACCTGCTCCGCTTTGTGGACGCGGAAAAAGTGCTGCAGATTCAGGCCCGGCTTACCGTAGCAGGGCCGGGCAGTCTGTCGGAACTGCGCGAAGGATTGCCGGAAACAGTCAGTTACGAGGATATTCGGCTGGTCCGCGCGGCGTGGACCAGCGAACAGCATGGTTGAAAATATTCTGAAAGACAGACCGGCAACGATCTATTAAGCTGGTTTTTTTGAAAATCAAGGAGAACATGGATCAATGGCACAGACACGCGCAATCGTTATAACCGGCAACGGCACCAACTGCGAGATGGAGGCGGCCCACGCCTGCCGCCTGGGGGGCTTCGATGAGGCTGTCATTGCTCACATCGCCGAGATCCTTTCCGGCGAGATCCGCCTGGATGACTTCCACTTTCTCAATCTGACCGGCGGTTTTCTGGATGGCGATGATCTGGGGAGCGCCAAAGCCCAGGCTAACCGCCTTAAACACGCCTCGGTGGCCGGCAGCGGTGAAAAGCTGGTGGAGCAGTTTACCCGCTTCATCAGCTCCGGAAAGCTGATTCTGGGGGTCTGCAACGGTTTTCAGCTGATGGTCAAGATGGGCATGCTGCCCGCTTTTGACGGCGATTATCTGAACCAGTCGGTGACCCTGACCCATAACGACTGTGGTCGCTTTCAGGATCGTTGGACCTACCTGAAGGTTGATCCGGACTCGCCCAGTGTGTTCACCAAGGGGATAGCAAAGGGCATCTACCTGCCGATGCGTCATGGCGAGGGTAAATTTCTCTGCGACTCGGATGCCACCCTGCAGCGTATCGAGCGGGAACATCTGGCGGTCTTCAAATACTCCGATGCGGACTATGCTGCCCCAACGATGGAGTTCCCGGCCAACCCCAATGGGGCACAGAACGCCATAGCCGGCATCTGTGATCAGACCGGGTGCTTGATGGGGCTGATGCCGCATCCCGAGGCTTTTGTCCATTATACCCAGCACCCCCGCTGGACGCGGGAACAGCTTCCTGAAGAGGGGGAGGGGCTTATTATGTTTAAAAACGCGGCGGAGTATGTGAGGAAGAACCTTGTGTAGTCAAAATGAAGTGGAGTCACTATCTATGAATTTGTCCAGGCCACAAGAAGAATGCGGCATCTTTGGTGTCTATAATCGCCCCGAGGCATCCAACCTGACCTATCTCGGTCTGTATGCCCTGCAGCATCGCGGACAGGAGAGCTGCGGAATCGTCTCCTCGGACGGCACCAGCCTGCATGCCCACAAGCGCATGGGACTGGTGGCCGACGTATTCGGCAACCAGGAAATTTTCAAAAAACTGCCCGGCAAGTCGGCCATCGGCCATGTGCGCTATTCTACTGCCGGCGCTTCGGTGGAGAAAAATGTTCAGCCGATCATGGTGGACTACTCGCGCGGCTCGATCGCGGTGGCCCACAACGGCAATCTGGTCAATGCCCAGTTGCTCAAGGCGGAGCTGGAGGCCTACGGCTCCATCTTTCAGACCACAATGGATACCGAGATCATCATCCATCTGCTGGCGGCCTCCAAGACAAACTCCCTGGTCGATCGTATCGTCGATGCCCTCAAGCGTATCAAGGGCGCCTATTGCCTGCTGTTTTTGACCGAGAGCCGCATGATCGCCGTGCGTGATCCCAACGGTTTCCGGCCGCTCTGCCTAGGTAAATTGGGCAACGGTTGGGTGGTGGCCTCCGAGAGTTGCGCCCTGGACCTGATTGAGGCGGAATTCGTGCGCGAGATCGAGCCGGGCGAGATGATTGTCTGCAACACCGATGGCGGCGTCGAGTCGCTGTTCCCGTTCAAAAAGGTCGACCCGACCCCCTGCATCTTCGAATTCGTCTACTTTGCCCGTCCCGACTCCTATATCTTTGGCAAGAACGTCTACCTGACCCGCAAGGAACTGGGACGGCAGCTGGCCCGTGAGTACAAGGTGGATGCGGATGTGGTTATTGCCGTGCCGGACTCGGGCGTGCCGGCCGCCATGGGATATGCCGAGGAATCCGGCATTCCCTTCGAGCTGGGTCTGATCCGCAATCATTATGTAGGCCGCACCTTTATCGAACCGGCCCAGGCCATCCGCCACTTCGGGGTCAAGATCAAGCTCAACCCGGTCCGGGAAATTCTGAAGGGGAAGCGGGTTGTCGTGATCGATGACTCCATCGTGCGCGGCACGACCTCGCGCAAGATCGTCAAGATGGTGCGCCAGGCCGGCGCCAAAGAGGTGCATATGCGCATCTCGTCTCCCCCCACCAGTTATCCCTGTTACTACGGCATTGACACCCCTAATCGCAAGGAGCTGATTTCCTCGTCCCACAGCATTGAGGAAATCCGTCGTTACATCACGGCCGATTCCCTGGGCTACTTGTCCGAGGAAGGTCTGCTGAAGTCGGTCGGAGTTGGCAATACGGATTTCTGCAAAGCCTGTTTTGCCGGAGATTACCCGGTCGCATTCCCCAAGCCTGCGGACATGCCGCAGATGGGACTATTTGAGGAGGAGCAAAGCAAATATGAGTGAACGTGAGCAATTGAAGAAGATCATCCTGGAACTGTCCTACGAAAAACGGCTGGTAAAGCTGGCTTCGGGACGCGAGAGCGATTTCTATTTTGACGGCAAGCAGACCACGCTGCACGCCGAAGGCGGCTTTCTGACAGGAAAGCTGTTCTATGAGGCGATCAGGGATGTGGAAGGTGTACAGGCGGTGGGCGGCATTACACTGGGGGCCGATCCGATCGCGACGGCAACCTCGATTGCAGCGCATCTGGACGGCAAGAGCCTGCACGCCTTCATCATTCGCAAGGAACCCAAGGGGCACGGCACCGGTCAGTGGCTGGAAGGGCGCAAGAACCTGCCGGCCGGTACACGGGTCATCATCGTCGAGGATGTGGTCACGACCGGCGGCTCCTCGATGAAGGCGGTTCGCCGCGCCGAGGAAGAGGGGCTGAAAGTCCTCGGTATCGTCACCCTGGTGGACCGCGAAGAGGGGGGCCGGGAGAACATTGAGGCCGAGGGGTTCTGGCTTCGAACCATCTTCACCAAGAGTGAGCTGGTTGGAAATTAAGAATGATGAAAAATCCCGCTGGAAACAGCGGGATTTTTTTGTTTGCACGCTACTCTGGGCAAACCAAAAGTAAAAGTATCATTATGATACTTTTGCTTGACGAATTGGTTAAAATATTCCACACTTTGGATGCCTGAATATGGAAAAGCGAAAACCACATTACGGACTGGATGCACTGAAAATGCTTCTGTTGCATGAATCCACCCGCATCGTTACTCGTTCCGGACGATTGGGCGCCGCAATGCTGGGATATTTCGACGACGAAGCCATGGTTTCCAGAGTTATACGGCTTGTACCGCGAGAGTTTTATAAGTCTATGACTACGTATGGTAATAGCAGAATCTGGCAGGATGTGTATCGCACCAAAGACGGTAATGTTGGGATTTATGTAAAACTGCAGAAATCCTTGGACGGCAAGGGAGTCATTATTTCGTTCAAACCGTTGGATGAAGAGGTTGTCTGATATGTACAAACAAGGTGATGATTGTCCGCTTTGCGGTGCTGGTCAGCTTTGCGAAAAGGTGGTCGAAGAATGTTTCAGCTACAAAGGGTATTCTTTGACGGTGCCGGATTACCGTGTTCTGGAGTGTCCGGCCTGTGGTGAAGCGGTCGTTGATAAGGATTCAGCCCGGCGGGCGGAGAAGTTGCTCCGGGATTTTGGACGCCAGGTTGATGGACTTTTGACGGCGGCGGATATTAAGAGAATCCGGCGCAGTCTGCACCTGACCCAGGAGCAGATGGCGACTGTGCTGGGGGGCGGTTTGAAAGGCTTTGCCCGCTATGAAAACGGTCAGGTTGTACAAAGCCGGGCCATGGACAACCTGTTGCGTATCCTGGATCGATTTCCGGAAAGTCTGAATGTGTTGCCAGGTGTGCAGCGTCCTCAGGCGGTTACATCACCCAAGCGCAAGAGGATTGAGGCGGGCATGGTGTGTGAGGGTGAGTTCGAGTACGAGAGACTTACCAGAGCCGCCCAGGCAAACTCGTCAGTTCACTCCCACACGGTTATGGAATGGTTTGCCCTTCCATCGTCCGGGGCATCCACAAAAGATGAAATAGACCAACAGCTGAATGCTGAACGGGATTCATGGGACAGGGCATGATTCTTTTTCTGGACGCCAATATCATCATTTACCGGGTTGAAGCGGTCGAGCCGTTCAATCAGCAGGTGCTTGCCACTGTTCAGGAATTGGTTGAAAATAATCCAACTGCCGGATTTGCGGTTTCCCGCCTGAGCATGATGGAATGCCTGGTGAAGTCGCTGCGGGATCAGAATACCGCCCACATTGATCGTTATCGCGGCTTCTTCGCATCAACCGGTTTGCAGATTGTTGAAATAAGCGCCTCGGTCATTGAAACGGCAACGCTATTGAGAGCGCGCCATGGTCTGCGTACACCGGACGCCATTCAGGCCGCCTCCGCCCTGTCAATAAAGGGGCCTGTGACGCTTGTCACAGGAGACAGGAAGTTCCGACAAGTGCCGGGGTTGAATGTACGGTTGGTTTGAAATCAAACAATAAACCGATACAGATTGAGAAGCGGTTGCCGGTGATTGATGGGAAGACGGCGAAGGTGATGTTGTCGACTTTTTTCATGTTAACACTTAACCGTGCCTTTAAAAGTACAGATAAGGAGGTTGCTATGACACACACATTATCAATTATGGAAGCACGAAAACAGCTTACGTCCCTGCCAGAAACCCTTTTCCACGACGGACATTTTGATGTTCTGGAAATCACTCGCCGTGGCAAGCCGGTGTTGGCTGTGATGCCGTGGGAATTGTATGAAGCTGTGTCGGAGACGCTGGAAGTGATGGGGGATAAAGAACTGATGGCGCAATTACGTCAGAGCATACAAGAGATGGATTCCGGCAAGCTCGTCTCCTGGCAGGATGCCAAACAGGAACTTGGCCTGTGAAGTGGCAGATTCTGCTTACACCAACAGCATTGAAGCTTTTGTCGGGCATTTCTGACCGATGCATCCGTGAGAAAATCGGAGCGGTAATTGACTGTCTGATTGAAGACCCTGAAAAACAGGGCAAGGCACTGCTCGGTGAGTTGTCAGAGTTTCGCAGTATAAGGGCTGTTGGGCAACGTTACCGCATCATTTATCAGATCAGGGGCGACGATATTGTAGTAGTTATTGTTGCCGTTGGTATTCGTCGTGATGGAGCTAAAGATGATATCTATAATCTGGCGAAGAAGCTTTTCAGATTGGGATTTTTAAGTCAATGAAAACAGCCCCATAATAAATATTCCATTGGGCTAGATCACCGGTACCCGCGCACGCGCGCGTGAACCGCTCAACACCGAGTTATACCCCCAAGAATAGGAGGCGAAATGTACACTGCAATTTTGTTTTGGATTAGCGGAATAT
>JACMKN010000336.1 GCA_014380135.1 Deltaproteobacteria bacterium | reverse complement strand
TTGGAGCGGCCTGGATTGGCCAAGCGGGTAAAAAATGAGCGAAGAAGAGTTTATCGGGGTGAGGTATGTTTGAAGTTCAGTACAACGATGAGATGGAAGCCGAAATCAAGCGTCTTGAGGCGAAGAACCGGGCCACGGCGGCCGGGCATCCCGAATGGGACAACGCCTGTGCCGTCTGCGGCTGCGAGCTGACTTCGCTATCCATCGACAGATGCGATGGGTGTGCTTAAACATTTCATTCAGGGATAGGCACTGAAAGGCTTCTCCTCCTGCCCGGCCGATTGCGGCGGAATGGGCGTCCGGTTCTTTACAGCAAAGACCTCGATGCCCGCCTTGGTTTCCAGCGGGCAGACATTCTCGCAGATGCCGCAGCCGTTGCAGATTTCCTCCACCAGATAGGGTTCCTTGACCACTTTTGACAGGCCGTCCAGACCCATGACCGTGACCTCGCGGGAACGGATGGCCTTTTCCGGAATCGGGCAATGCTCTTCGCAGACGATGCAGTCGATCTTGCGGGCGAACGGCAGGCAGTGGTTTTTATCGAAGACCGCCTTGCCGATCACTTCCCGCCGCTTGGCCTCCACCGGAAGGGCCGGGATCGCCCCGGTCGGGCAGACCTGGCCGCAGAGGGTGCAGTTGTACTCGCAATAGCCCAGGCGGGGAATGACCAGCGGGGTGTAGATGCCCTCCAGTCCGGCCTGGTATGACGCCGGATAGAGTGCGCTTTTCAGGCAGACCTTCATGCATTCTCCGCAGCGCACGCATCTCTTCAGAAACTCATCCTCACTCCGCACCCCCGGCGGGCGCAGCAGGCGAGACTCTTTTTCGGGATTGCGGAAACGCGCCGGCACCGCCAACAGCAGACCGCCCGCCAGGCCCCCCAACAATATTCTCCGTTCCGGCAGCAGCGGCCCGACCCCCTTCAAGCCCGCTGACGGACGGAATGAAATCCGGCCGTGGGGACAGCCCTGCCGGCACTCCATACAGAGGATACATTCTTCCTTGAGCAGAACATCCCGGTCAAAACCGGTCGGGCACAATTCCCGGCACTGACCGCAGTCGCCGCACAGGGTCGCCGGCACCCGGCTGAAGATGGAAAAACGAGCCAGCCAGCCCAGCAGCGTGCCCAGCGGGCAGAGATTGCGGCACCAGTTGCGTGTTTCAAAGCGCTCCAGCGCGATGATTCCCAGCAGGATGGCTGCCGAAAGGAACGCCAACGGGTAGATCGTATCGCGAAACGGCAGCAGGTTGTCGCGGATCAGGTTGTAGGCCGGCGCCAAGGCATCCCGCCGCTCACCGATGGTATGGTACAGGCTCACCCAGCCTTCCCTGGCCGCCAGTCCCAGCAACGGGTAGAGCAGAAAGGTCAGACCGCGCAGCAGAATGGCGATCGGATCCAGCAGACCGCTCAGGTTGAGATTGAAGAGTGAGGCCGACAACAACGGCAGCAGCAGCCAGTACTTGGTGTTGCCCTTGAGTGCCCGGATCGGCGCGGTTTTGCGGATTCTGGCGGTCAGCAGGTCGAGGATCGTACCCAGCGGGCAGATCCAGCCGCAGAAAAAGCGGCCCAGCAGCAGGGTCGCCACGACCATCAGCACGGCCGGCAGCAGCAGCCAGCTCCACGACTTGGCAGCCAGCAGATAGCTGAACAGCACCAGCGGATCGACCCGGAAGAAGGCATTGACGGCCGCATTGATTTCATCACGGCCACGGTATTCGGTCTGAACGAACAGGATCAGGAACAGTGCCAGAAAGATCAGTTGGCAGATGCGGGCCGGGGTAAGTTTCACGCCATTACACCCTGACAACCTTGATCTTGTCCAGGTTCATCTCTCCCTGGCCGCGCTTGTAGGCGGTGACCGTGACCGCAATATCGGACGGCTTCAGGCCGAACAGTGTCGTGGCATAGGCGTCGGCGGCGACCGTATCGGTCGAGGCGATCACCTTGTTGAGCACCTTGACGTCGGCGATATTGCCCCCCTGCGGCCCGTGGGCCGTCAGGATGCGGGTCGCATCAATGATCGTGAGGTGCTTCTTCACATGCGCGTTGACGTCTGCCAGGGCCACATCCAGGTTGCGGTGAATGTAACCACGGTTACCCCCCATGATCCCCATGACGTTCTTCAAGCCGAGCGTCAGTTTGGAAAGCCCATGGTGTTTGGCGATCGGCAAGTTAATATAGACATTGGCCGAAAGCGCCTCATCGTACAGCTCCCATTCCTTGAGAAACTGCCCATTCAGGGAGATCTTCCTGAAGCGCTCCGGCTCGATCTGCTTGCACTCCACGTTTTTCATCCCCTTCAGGGCGCCCTCGATCCCGCTGTTGACATAGCAGCGGCGCGCATCGTTGCAGGTGTAATCGAAAACCTTGACCTTTTTCGCCCCGGCCGCCAGGCACTCCTCCACCACCGCCCGCACAACCAGGGGATTGGTATTGGCGGCCAGTTCGCTGGAACGGTCCCAGCCCATGTTGGGTTTGACCACCACCACGTCACCGGGCTTGACGAAACGCTTCATGCCGCCCACGGCGTTGATGGCCTTGCGGGTTATGGCCGCATGGTCGTTCCCTTCCGCAACTGCCACCAGAGACTGTTCGCGGGCCGCCAGCGCTTCCATGATCAGCGTGGGGGCCAGCAAAGCCGCTGTCCCGCTGGTTTTTATGAATGTCCGTCTGTCCATGCAATCCTCCTGGAAAATGGTGGAATAAATGTACCGATGTGAGATTGTACGCTCCCGGAAGTATTTTTCAAGCAGACAAAAGTTCCGTAAGTAATCATTCCGGGACTGAACGACTCCCAGACCGAATTGCAGGGGATCGCAACGTTTATAGTGGATAACCTGGGAGTCGATACCCCCTGGCACGTAAGCCAGTTTCATTCCACGTAACTAAAAGCAGAAAGCCTTGCATTTCATATCCATGTTCTAAAGTAGCAACAGGTGGACTGACTTGCAAGGCTCTGTATTTCATAAGTAATTTCAATTAACTACTTGATATGGTGGGCGAAACAGGGATCGAACCTGTGACATCCAGCTTGTAAGGCTGGCGCTCTCCCAGCTGAGCTATTCGCCCGATAATTTATGGCGGGGTTGACGGGGCTCGAACCCGCGACTTCCAGCGTGACAGGCTGGCACTCTAACCAGCTGAGCTACAACCCCTGAACAATCGTGCCTGATTACTTCTTCTTCTTTGTCGATACAACAATATTTACGGCTTCTTTTAAAGTTTTGCCAGGTTTGAATTTGGGAACGGTGGCGGCCGGAATATCAATTTTTTTACCGGTCTGCGGGTTCTGGCCTTTACGGGCAGCGCGCTTGGAAGTGGAGAACGTTCCAAAACCGACCAGGCTGAGTTTGTCACCACTTTTCAGGGCAGACGTGACAGTTGCGATAAATGCGGCAACAGCTTTTTCTGCATCCACTTTTTTCAGGCCCGCTTGCTCTGCTACTGAGCTGATCAATTCTGCTTTTGTCACGTTAAACCTCCAAAAATTTTTAATTGTGCTAACAAGGCGAAACAGTGTTTATCAGGTTTTCGTAAAATGTGTCAAGCATAATATCGTTCAAAGCTACAGTTTCTGGGGCATGGCGCATATTTTAGGTATTTTGAGGTGATGTATAGTCAATCTTTTAACAAAAAATTTACTTATAAAAGGAGGAAACGTTCAAGCCGCATCCTTTAGTTCCTGTTCATAAACCACAATCGGTTTTTCTCTGTTATAGATCACATCTTCATTGATAACAACTTCTTGTACACTTGGCTGAGACGGAACATCATACATGATATCCAGCATCGAGTTTTCCAGGATGGCCCTGAGACCGCGGGCACCTGTGTTGCGCTTGAGTGCTTCTTTGGCAACCGCAACCAGCGAGCCATCTGTGAAACGCAAGCGGACATTTTCAAGTTCAAAAAGCTTCTGGTACTGTTTTACGAGAGAGTTTTTAGGTTCCTTCAGGATCTGCACCATCGCTTCTTCGTCAAGCTCGGTCAGTGTTGCCAGCATCGGCAAACGACCGATAAACTCAGGAATATAGCCGTATTTGAGCAGATCTTCCGGTGTCAGGTTATTCAGCAGTTCACCCAGTTTTTTCTCTCCGCGCTTTTTGACGTCAGCGCCAAATCCGAGTGTTTTTTTGCCGATTCTCTGTTGGATGACCGTCTCCAGACCAGCAAACGCCCCGCCGCATATGAATAATATGTTGGTAGTATCAACCTTCATAAACTCCTGTTGCGGATGCTTACGGCCGCCCTTGGGGGGGATGCTGGCTACCGTGCCTTCTATGATCTTGAGCAGAGCCTGCTGTACACCTTCACCGGAAACATCGCGGGTGATCGATGGTGAATCGGTCTTGCGGGCGATCTTGTCGATCTCATCAATGTAAACGATCCCCTTCTGAGCACGTTCGACATCGTAGTCAGCAGCCTGCAACAGACTCAGGATAATGTTCTCTACGTCCTCGCCTACATAGCCGGCTTCGGTCAGGTTGGTTGCATCGGCCATTGCAAAGGGAACCTTGAGGATGCGAGCCAAAGTCTGGGCCAGTAATGTCTTGCCAGATCCGGTGGGGCCGAGCAGCAGTATATTACTCTTCTGCATCTCAACATCATTTGGTTTAAGGCCCGAATCAATGCGCTTGTAATGGTTATAAACCGCGACAGAAAGCACTTTTTTGGCCTTTTCCTGGCCAATTACATACTCGTCGAGAATCTCCTTGATTTCGCGTGGCTTGGGAAGTTTCTTCAGGTCCGGCCCAAGCGTTTCCTCCATCTTCATCTCTTCGGCAATTATATCGTTGCAGAGTTCTATGCATTCGTCACAGATGTAAACAGCCGGTCCGGCGATAAGTTTCTTTACATCTTCCTGACTCTTGCCGCAGAAAGAGCAGGTCAAGTGTTCCTGAGGTGTGTCCCGTCGGCTCATGGAGTAACTCCTGTTACAGGCTTTCTGGTGAAAATTGCGTCTATCAGTCCATATGCCTTGGCGTCTTCGCCAGACATGAAGAAGTCGCGCTCCGTATCAGCTTCAACCTTCTCTTTGCTTTGGCCGGACAGTTCTGCAAGAATGTCATTCAACTCATCCTTCATGCGCAAAATTTCTTTGGCGTGAATACTGATATCGGTAGCCTGACCTTGAAACCCGCCTAACGGCTGATGAATCATGATTCGAGAGTGATCAAGACTGTAGCGCTTCCCTTTTTCACCGGCTGTCAGCAAAACTGCCCCCATTGAAGCGGCTTGACCAACACAGATGGTTGAAACGGGCGCCTTGATATAGCGCATTGTATCAAAAATGGCCATGCCGGCCGTGACTACTCCGCCGGGAGAATTTATGTAAAGGTGAATGTCTTTGTCAGGATCTTCAGCTTCCAGAAACAGCAGTTGGGCAATTATCAGGTTGGCCACATTGTCATCAATAGCTCCGCCCAGAAAAACTATCCGTTCCTTCAGCAGGCGGGAATATATGTCATATGCGCGTTCACCACGTCCACTTTGTTCAACTACCATCGGAATGTACATGTATGAGTTCTCCTCAGGCCGCTTTCAGTTCAGCACCATCAACTTCGGTGATAACGGCCTTAGCGATCAGCAGTGAAATCGCTTTGTCTTCCTTTATCTCGGAAATGATTGAGTTTTTTGCGTTCTGATTGGCTGTGTAATATTCCTTGATGCGATTTAGCATATCCGGATTGTCGGATGCAATCTTTTCATAGCGCTCGTTAAGGTCTTCGTCGGAAACGGCGATATTCTCCTTCTCGACCAGCGCCACCAGCAACAACCCGCCCCTGACCTTATCGGCGGCATCATCATGGAAACGGATGCGGAATCCTGCTTCGTCGAGTCCCATCATGTCCAGGGACATCTGTTGGCTCTTGAGACGGTTTTTCAGGTTGTCAAGCATGTAATCGAGCTGGCGTTTCACCATAGATTCGGGAACATCCAGCGGATTATTTTCTATCAGGGCCTTGACGACCCGTTCTTTCAGTTCGGTTTCTATGCGCTCAGTCTCATGCTTCTCATGGTATTCTACCATCTTTGCCCGCAACTCGACTATCGTGTCATATTCGCCGAACTGCTGTGCAAACTCATCATCAAGTTCAGGCAGTTCCTTGCGTTTGATTTCCTTGACCGTTACCTTGAAAAGGCCCTGCTTTCCGGCAGCCTCCGAATTGCGATACCCTTCCGGCAGGTCGACACTGAATTCCTTGGTTTCACCGGCCTTCATGCCGACCAGTTGTTCTTCAAATCCTGGGATCAGGCGGTTGGCGCCGACTTCAACCACGGCATCTTCGGCCACGGAGTTCTCTTCCGGGAAACCATCCACGGAAAACGAGTAATCGACCGTAACCGATTGTCCGTTTTCGATGGAACAATCTGCGTCGGCCGGGATCAGTTGCGCCATATTCTCCTGCATGCGGGCCAGTTCGTCATCAATGCTTTCGGGCTTGGATACATATTTTTCCTTCACAACTTTCAGTCCGCTATAATCCTGCAGCAGGATCTGGGGCATGACTTCAACAAGTGCGCTGTATTTGAAAGGTACACCCTGCTCAAGGATGTCGCTCTCAATAGTGGGTGAGTCTACCGGCTCGATCTTGTGATCATTAAGTGCCTTGTAAAGGGTCTGCTCATACAAACGGCGCATGACGTCATCGCGCATTGCATCACTGTAGGTGCGCTTGATCAGATTCATCGGCGCTTTGCCTGGACGGAATCCCTGAATCTTCGCCTTTTTCTGAATAACCGAATAGGCCTTCTCTATTTCTTCGTTTACCCGTTCAGCCGGGATTTCGATATTGATCTTTTTTTGGACCGGGCTGAGCTCTTCAACGTTTACCTGCATGGTGACTGTCCTCTTCTGAATGTAATGTAATGTTTGCCATGCGAAGATTAACGAAACAAACATCTGGAAATAGTGTGGTGCGAGAGAGGAGACTTGAACTCCTATACCGTGAGGTGCCAGATCCTAAGTCTGGTGCGTCTGCCAATTCCGCCACTCTCGCATGCGTCTTGAGCCATGAAGCGATTGTCCATGGTCGGTACTGTAATAATTGGGATTTTCATAAATAGGGTATTATCTTCAATAGGTCAAGTTATTATTGCAGAGAGCCCGGTCTTCGGTCGTTTTTATCCGCC
>JACMKN010000061.1 GCA_014380135.1 Deltaproteobacteria bacterium | reverse complement strand
CATTTCCGGCATCTTCACACTGGAGCCGGGCGATGTGATCCTGACCGGCACTCCGGCCGGGGTCGGTCCGGTGCGTGCCGGAGACGTGATGGAGGCCGGTATAGAAACCGTTGGCAGATTGACTGTTAATGTTCAATAATTCACTGCGGGGCGGGCCATGAGGTTTGTTTCGGTTTTTTTTAGTTGATCTCTGTGGAAGAGGCGCTTGTGCAAAAGAATCCTTTTAAACAGAAAAAACGACTCACCAGAATCCTGCGGCTGCTGCGGAGGCTTCGTCCCGCCGAGTTGCCGGTCACCCATCGCCATAACCACGTTCAGCTTTTTTCCGAAGGGGCGCCGTTTTTTGAGGCGCTTCTGGCCGCTATCCGTTCCGCACAGCATACAATTCTGCTGGAATATTACACGATTCACGATGATCATACCGGACGGGAACTGGCTGTCGTTCTGGCGGCCGCCGTGCGGCGGGGAGTCAAAGTCCAGCTGATCTATGACTATATCGGCTGTGTCGACACGACCTCCTCCTATTTCAACAACCTCGTCTTTCAGGGAATCGAACTGCTACCCTTCAACAAGCCCTCCTTCAAGCGCGGTATATACTGGTTTGACAAGCGTGACCACCGCAAGATGACAATCGTGGACGATCAGCTGGCATTTCTGGGCGGGTTCAATATCGGCGACATGTATTCCGGCCGTTTGGATGGCCACCTTCGATTCCGCGACCTGGGATTCAGTATCAGGGGAGGCGCGGTCAGCGAACTGGTTGCCATATTCAATGCCACCAAGCAGCTGGAGCAGGATGAGCCGATCATGCCGCTACGCATCCGCAGACCGCGCAGCGTTGCAACAGCTGCCGGTCATGCCGGTGTCGTCATAATCAGCGGCGGCCCGCGTCAGCGGCGTTCCTATATCCGCGAGGCGTTTCAGGTCAATATCGCATCGGCTTCCGAAGAGATCCTGATTGCAACGCCTTATTTTGTGCCCGGCCCCCGTATTATCCGCTCGCTGCTGCGCGCCGCCCGGCGCGGTGTGCGGGTGCAGCTGCTGCTGCCGGCCCGTAGCGATGTGCGGCTGGTGCTGCTGCTCGGCCGCAGTTCCTACAGTACCCTGTTGAAGGGGGGCGTCGAGATTTATGAGCTGGAACGGGAGATTCTGCATGCCAAGGTAATGCTGATCGATGGCGAACGAACCGTGATCGGTTCGGCCAACCTCGACCAGCGCAGCTTTCATCGCAATTATGAGATCAACTGTGTGGTGGATAACATCGAATTTGGCGGTCAGATCCGGGCTCTGCTGCAGGAGGAGATCGCCGGTTCGCGCCTGGTCAGGCTGGATGTACACGAGCGGCGCGGACTGTTGACCCGTGCCATGGAGCGGGTGGTCAGGCTGTTCGCCTGGTTCCTCTGATACCTGGTATAAACAGCATCCAGCGCAACCAGAGCCGAACGGCCATCTGCGCCAGGATGGCGGCATATCGGCTTTGAAAGAATCGTTCCAGCCGGCGCTGATAGAAATCGAGCCAGCACGGCTGTACCTCTTCCGGTTTATTCCCGCTCCGGAAAGCGTGGCGGGTGTCCAGCCAGTAGAACAGCTGCCAGGCGTTGGCGGCAACATGCCGCCCGGTGCTGCGCCAGAACGAGCGTCGCCACTCCGCTGAAGCCCGCTCCAGCAGCCTGCTGATGCCGTCCAGAATCGGAAACAGCAGCATTTTTCCGCCGGTGCTGCGGCAATGGCTGCGGTACAGGTCCGGCAGAGTTTCAAAAAAAATGCTCCAGCCAGCCAGGGTGTTGTTGACGATGATGGCGTTCAGGATCTGACGCTCCAGCAGCCCTTCCTGCTCAAACCGACGGGCGGAACTGCTGACCGTTGCCGGCAGCAGTCGCCACTTGAGTTGCGGCGCTGTGGCTGCGACCAGGCGGAGATCCTCCAGGAAAGGGAGCGTTTCATCGAAGCCGCCCGCCTCCCTAAAGGCTTTGCGGTTCAGCAGAAAACCCTGATCTCCGCGGATACAGTCGGGGCGGGGCAGACGGGCCTTGGCCTCGTAGTAGAAGTAGGCCAAAGATGGTGTCGGCTCACTACGCCGGAAGTGCAGGCCGAAGCGGGCGGCGAAGCTCTCAGTGCCGGATGCTTGCGTGCTGCGGTAGTAGTCGCCGGCTTTCAGCAGGGCATGGCTTTCCTCAAAGCGCGAGTCGGCGTGCAGGAAGAGCAGCAGATCGGCCGTGGCAACGCCGGCGCCGGCATTCATCTGTTTGCCCCGGCCGCGTTCCGTTCGTATCAGTTTGACTGGAAAACGACACTCTGCGGCCAGCATCGCAGCGATCTGCTGCGAACCGTCTGTTGAACCGCCATCGCAGAGGATCACTTCGAGGGCGACTCCCTGTTGGCCTGCCAGCGCAGACAGCAGCTCCGGCAGTTCACAGGCTTCGTTGAGAAGCGGCACAATGATTGTTATGTCGGGCGCGGTCGAATTCATGGGCGGGTGACAGTGTATCCAAAACAAACACAATTGCAATCCGAAGATGACAGCTGCTTGATCGACAGCCACTGCCATCTTGATCTGGAACCGCTGGTTTCCCATCTGCCGCAGATCCTGAATGAGGCCGCAGCAGCGGGAGTCAGTCGCTTTGTCGTGCCGGGGGTGCATCCGGACGGCTGGCAGCGCATGGCGGAGCTGGCTGCGGCAAATCCCGTGATTCTGCCGGCCTTCGGCATCCATCCCATGCACGCGGCAGCTGCCGATGAAGAGACCCTGGAGCGCTTGGCGCAACTGGCGCCGCTTGGCGTCGCGATCGGAGAAATCGGACTTGATCCGTCCTACGCAGCAGCGCTGGAGGTACAGGAAGCTGCTTTCCGGGCTCAGATCAGAATCGCTCTCGGGCTGGGACTGCCTCTGCTGGTTCACTGTCGGCAGCTCTTCCAGCGGACACTGCGGGTGCTGAGCGAGGAACATGCCGATCGGACCGGCGGCATCATGCATGCTTTTTCCGGTTCGCCGGAGATGGCGCGCGAATTTATCCGTCTGGGATTTGCCATCTCGATCTCCGGCACCGTCACCTGGACAAATGCCGTCAAGCCGCTGCGGATCGCCCTCGAACTGCCGCTGGAGCAGCTGGTGCTGGAGACCGATGCTCCCGACATGACTCCGCAACGTTACCGCGGCCGTTTCAACCGACCGGCCTGGATGGCGGAGACGGCGGCCCAGGTGGCACGCTTGCGGGGAATTCCCGTCGAAACCGTTGCTGCAGCGACAGCCGGCAACACCAGGCGTGTATTGCGACTGCCGATTAGCAGGGCATGTCTGTACTCAATGTGATTGTTGTGGCTTCAATGGGCATATGCCGATCCATTGCGGATGATCCAGTCTTCAGCAGCATGTTGCCGGTGAATGAAACAAAATCAAATTTCAGCACCGGTTTTAATTGTGTGAAAATGTGGCATAATTGTTCATGTCGCTCAGCGGCCTTGAAATTTTTTTTGATTATTATTACTGACGGAGGGGCGCATGCCCGAGCAATCATGGCCTTTTAGTTTAGTTTGTACGATTATCCTTGCGGCGCAGTTGATTTTATTGCCTGCCGGAGCAGAGGTCTCAGACGCCGGAGAAAGTCCGGCGGCGGAGTCCACACCCGCCGCAGTGCAACAAAACCCGGCGGCAACGCCCGCACCTTCACCTTCACCTCAACCAGACCAGCCAGCAACGCCTGCACCTACAGCACCAGCACCAGCAGCACCCGTACCTGCAACGCAACCAGACCCATCAGCAGAGCCTGCCACGGAAAAAAAATCCACTAAAGAAGAGGTGAGCGCCATTGGAAGGACCATGGATGCCACTCACGAACTTCTCCAGCGAGGCATCCTGGAACAGGTGATTCGCCTCGACAATTTTTTCGGCCACGCCAAGACCGAGCATCAACAGAAGACCAGATACTCACTGCGCTGGAGTAACTCTCTGCGGATTAACCATAGGGGGAATCTGCAATTTGGCACGAGTGTGCGAGCCAATCTTGTGCTTTCCAGGATCAATGATCGCCTGCGACTGATTGTTTCGGGGGGGGACGAGCCGGAACCGGTCGCCCCGGGTCTTCCGGAGGATCCGGGCAATCCGGGCTTCGACCGGACCTCGCAGACTACCACCCGTCTTGTCAACACCGAGCTTCGCTACGGACTGCTCCACACCCCCTCCATGGACCTTTTCCTGGGCGCCGGGGTTCGTCTGATCCTGCCGCCGGAGGCCTTCGCGCGGAGCAGCTTCAAGTACAAATACAATATCAGTGATGTTGCTCTTCTTCGTTTCGGGGAGACCGTCTTTGTGAAGAACCCCGTCGGTCCCGGGTCTACCACCGAGGTCGAACTGGAACGGTCGCTAAACCAGAAAACTTTTCTCCGCTGGGCCAGTGCGGGCACGATTTCCTATGAAATCGAGGGGCTTGAGTGGGGGACGGAAATCTCTCTGGTTCGGGAGTTGTCAACCAAAAGTGCCATAACCGCGATTGGAGGTGTCTATGGCAACACCAGCATTGGTGACTGGGTGACAAATTACCGGATCCTTACGCGCTATCGTCGAAACTTCCTGAGAAGCTGGCTTTTTTACGAAATTGAGCCCGTGGTGTCCTGGCCGCGGAGTGCCGATGGGTACTTCCCCACCAATTTTGCCATGACCTTTCGCCTGGAGATGCTGTTCCAGGGGGCTGCCGTCGGAAAGGCATTAAAAACCGGATCCCAATGATGCCTGGGGAAGCGGAATTCCGGCACAGGTTTTTAAAATAAATCACAGGAGGATACAATGGCAGAAAGACATATATATCAGGGCGGTACTTTGAGGCGTTATAGCTTTGTGATGGGTCTGTTGGTTTTCCTGTCCACGATGCTTGCCAACCACCTGGATGCGCTTGCCGCTGCCGGTCCGAAACCTGGCGGTGTCCTGACCGTGGGGGTCGAGCTTGAGTTTCGCGGTTTCGACCCGCTCAAGGCGGGCTACCTGCAGTTCGGCGACCGCAGCGTCATCTCGGCAATCGAGGAGCGACTCTTTGACACGGACGAGAAGGGGAAGCCCGTTCCTGAGCTGGCTCTTTCGGCAACACCGTCGCCAGACGGGAGCAGTTGGACCATAGAGCTCCGCCAGGGGATTTCCTTCCATGACGGAATCCCGTTCAACTCTGATGCGGTGGTGGAGCATTGGCAGCGAATGCTGGCACCCAAAAATCACTTCTCCGGAGCGAGCTATATCGAGCCGGTTCAATCGGTGACCAAGATCGGTGATTACACTATTCGGTTTAACCTGAAACACCCCTGGGCCGCGTTCATGGCCATGCTCAGCTCAACTCAGTGGACCGGAGCCTATATACCGTCACCCAAGGCGGTGCGGGAGAATACGCAGAACCATGCCCCGGTCGGCACCGGCCCGTTCCTTTTCAAACAATGGCTGGTCAACGACCGTCTGGTGGTGATCAAGAATCCCAACTACTGGCGCAAGGAGAAACCGTACCTGGACAGCGTCGTCTTCCGTCCGGTTCCCGATGTGCAGACCCGCTTCTCCGGCCTGTTGTCCGGCGTGACCGACCTGATTCTGACCGACCGGGGGCCGGACATCCTCCAGGCCAGGAAAGACAGGTCGCTCAAGGTATACAACAGTGATGCCAGCGGTCCATACGCGTTTATCATCAACACAACAGCCCCGCCCCTGGACGACATCCGGGTGCGCCGCGCCCTGGCCCATGCCTGGAACCAGGATTTCTATCTCAAGGCCGTCAATAACGGGATCCTGCCCGTGGTAAAGGAGCCATTCGGCGGTTTGCTCACCTGCGGAGAGTGCGGCTATCGTGACTATGACCCCACCCTGGCGAAGAAGCTGCTGGCCGAATATGGAAAGCCGGTCTCTCTGGAGCTTCTGGGGAGTGACACTCCCAGCGGGCGTGAGTCGGGGGAGGTCATGCAACGGCTGTTCAAAGAGATCGGCGTCACGCTGAAATTTACACCTCAGGCCGAAGGACAGCTGCTCAAACGGGTCATGAGCGGCGACTACCAGATCTCCGGCTGGAGGCTGATGGATCTCAGTGACATGGGACCATATCTCAATGTGTGTCTGCATTCCAAGGGGAAGTTCAACTTCAGTCATTACCGGAATCCCAGGATGGACGAACTGCTGAATACCCAGCAGATGGACACCGACTCCAAGGCGAGACAAACCGCTCTCTGCGGTGTAGCCAACTTGATCAATGAGGATGTGATCTACCTGTACGGTGGCGGCCGGCGCTTCTACGTCATAGCCAAAGCCGGCATCCAGGGGATTACCCGGATTGATCAGGGCTCCATCCGGCTCGCTGAAGCATGGGTGGGTGGAGACGGGCAGGAACCGCAGAAGCCGCAGAAGAAGAAGCTGACAGAAAAGACTCAGAAGACGCAGAAGACTCGGCGCTGAATGCCGGACCGAAAAGACAGAGCCAAGAGGCTCATGAAGCTGTATTTTCATGGTTTGCTGTGTTAGTCTCTGTTCAGTTTTGATAACCCACCAGGGAGTAACTCAATGAAATATACCCTCTTGGCCCTGTCGTGCCTGGTTTTTTCAATCAGCGGCTGTGCCATGTTCACTGCCTGGAAAAGCATACCGCCGCCGGGCGGCTGCGACCAATGCCATTCGCTTCCGATCGGCGCCAATTGGAAGGTCATCTACCAGGTTGCCAATATTGCCGATGAACGCGGTCGGCTCAATTTCCAGACTCCCGAGTACAATCAGCCGACACTGGGAGGGCAGGAGTCGCCGCTGCAGACCAGGAAGGTGTTGGAGATGGCTTGTTTTGATTGTCACAAGTCTCCTACACCGGCCCACAAGGAACGCAAGGGGCGGTTTCACCACTGAAACTGGTACAGGACCGGACTCTTTTCCCGCCGTGCAGGCATCCGCCGCGCGGCGGTTTTATTAGGACACATGCAGATCGGGTTTTGTTATGGAGGAATATGTGACGACGCAGCAGGACAGATGGACCGTCGGGCCGGAAACCGTCCGAATGCTGGAACTGGGGCATCCCTGGGTCGTGGCGGACGCCTATACGAAAAAATGGCCGGCCGGTCAGGCCGGGCAGACCGTCGCTCTGTGCGACGGCCAGGGGCGCTTTCTGGCGACGGCCCTGCTTGATGATCAACAGGAGCGTGTTGTGGCGCGCGTGCTGGCGCGGGAGCGGATCCGGCTTGAACGTCCATGGCTCGTCAAACGTTTGCAGGCCGCCATTGAGTTGCGTCGGGAGCATGCCGACCTGACGGAAAGCGATGCCTACCGGCTGGTCAACGCCGAGGGGGATGGCCTGCCCGGTCTGACGGTGGACCGCTATGCCGATTACCTGATGATACAACTTTACAGCAGCGCTTGGCGCCCGCATCTGAAGTTGATCACGCAGATTCTGCAGGAACTGCTGTCTCCGCAGGGAATCTACGAAAAACAGCGTCCCCGGAAGACCCGCGAGCTGGAGGCGGCCGGCGACAGCAAGAACTACGGCCGACTGCTGACCGGAGGTGTCGCTCCGCAGCGACTGGAGGTGCGCGAGAACGGCCTGACCTTTCTGGTGAGTCTGGAGCAGGGGCTGAACACCGGTCTGTTCCTGGACCAGCGCAGGAATCGCGCTGACCTGATCAAGCGGGTGGAGGGCAAACGGGTATTGAATCTGTTCTCCTACACCGGCGCTTTTTCGGTGGCGGCGGCCGCCGGCGGCGCTTCGCTGGTTACGAGCGTAGATGCCTCACCCGGCTATACCGAGTGGGCCAGAGCCAACTTTGGTGTCAACCGTCTAAACCCAAAGAAACACGAATTTATCGTCGGGGACTGTCTGGCGGTGCTGGGCGAGTTGCTGAAATCCAAAAAAAGCTATGACCTGATTCTGATGGACCCCCCCTCATTTTCCACGACCGCCAAAAGCCGTTTCACGACCCGCGGCGGCACCTCCGATCTGGTGGCAGCCGCCCTGCCGCTGCTGAGCGGCGGCGGACTATTGCTGGCCTCCTCCAACCACCAGAAGGTTGATCTGGCCGACTATCTCAAGGAGTTGCGCCGGGGGGCGTTGCAGGCCGGGAGCGATCTGCGGGTGATCTCGCTTTTCGGCCAGCCCGAGGATTTCCCCTATCCGGTCACCTTTCCCGAGGGGCGTTATCTCAAGTACGCGGTCTGTGTGAAAGCCTGAGGTCTTGTATGGCAATTGAAATCAAGGAAGCAGACATAAAAATTGAATTCTACCGCGCCTCCGGACCGGGCGGCCAGCACCGCAACACTACCGATTCGGCGGTGCGGATTCGGCACCTGCCGACCGGCATTGTGGCTCAGGCCACCGAGTTCCGATCGCAGTTCCAGAACCGTGAGGTTGCCATGCAGCGGCTGCGGCTGGCGCTGGAGAAGCGCGAGCGCAAGGTGAAGAAGCGCGTCGCCACCCGTGTGCCGAAGCGGACCAATGAGCAGCGCCTCACTGGAAAGCGGATCATATCCGAAAAGAAACGCCTGCGTACGACTCTGGAATAGCCCTTTAGCCGCACCAAACCCAGATTTAGTTTGACTCACTCCGGATAACGCTGTAATTTAGCAAGGTTTATATCTGGAGCATTTCAATGGTACGCGCATATCTCTATCTGGCACTGTTCATTCCGCTGACATTTCTGTTTTCGGTCAGCGCCTTCATCTCTACGCTGTTTGACTCCAGCGGCAGGGTCTACGCCCGGCACGCCCGGCTCTGGGCGCGTCTGGCTCTGGCGCTGAACCGGGTCAGGATTACGGTGGCCGGAGCCGAAAATATACCGCACGGTCCGGTCATATTCATGAGCAATCACCAGAGCAATTTCGATATCCTGTCGCTACTCTCGTCCATGCCGCGCCAGCTCCACTGGATCGCCAAAAAAGAGCTGTTCGAAATTCCTGTCTTCGGCCCGTCCATGCGGCGCGGCGGCTATATACCGCTGGATCGCGGCGACGGCCGCAAGGCGTTGCACAGCATGGATGAAGCGGCTGCCACTATTCGCCAGGGGAAGAGCGTGGTCATGTTTCCAGAAGGAACCCGCTCGCCGGATCGAAAACTGCTCCCTTTCAAGCGGGGCGGTTTCATCCTGGCCCGCAAAGCGGGCGTACCGGTTATTCCGGTCACGATCAACGGCAGCGGCCGGCTCAATCCCCCCAACCAGATCCGCCTGTACAGCGGTAATATCCGCATGGTGCTGCACCCGGCGGTGATAGTGCCGGCCGGTCTGCGCCGCAACGAGGCCGAGGCCTGGATGATGGAACATGTCCGGAATTCGATCGAATCCGCTTTGGAGCATTGAGTGAGCATCGCCTATCAGTACATACTCCTGATTATTGTCGGAATGGCGGGGATTATCTGGGGGCTGCCGGCCGCCCACCGTCTGAAGAGCCCCTATGACATCGGCGCCGCCCTGGCGGTCCTGGCGGGTGTGATCGTCACTGCCATGGGTGTCCTGCTGACATTTATACCCGGTTTTTTCAGGTGATGTGATGAACGAACAGACGAAAAGCATACTGCTGAATGGCACTATCATCATATTCATCTGCCTGCTGATGTTTCTGGCGGGAACCTGGTGGCGCATGGACAGCCAGTTCAAGCTGGGCGAAGAAGCGCTCCGCAGGGGTGATTTTCCGGGAGCGGTGGCCGGATTCGAATCGGCCATCCATATGTATATTCCTTTTCACCCCACGGTGGAAAAAGCGGCGCAGCAACTCTGGCGGATTGCCGAAGGTAATGAAAGGCTGGGGGATGTCAACCGGGCCCTGATCGCCTACCGCTCTCTGCGCAGTTCGTTTTATGCCGACCACTGGCTGGTGACGCCGGGTGAAGAGTGGATCGAGCGCTGCGACAAAAAAATAGCGGCCCTGGTGCCGCTGCAGCGGGAAAGGTAGCTTATGGAAATTTTTGAATCAAATTCTGCACTGCAGATCGTGGCCCTGGGCGGATTGGGCGAAATCGGTATGAACATGATGGCCTACCAGTATGGCGACGATATCATCATCGTCGATTGCGGACTGATGTTTCCCAGCCCGGACATGCTCGGCATCGACTACGTCATCCCCGATATTTCCTGGCTGCGCGAACGCAGCGAAAATATCCGCGCCATCTGTCTGACCCACGGTCACGAGGACCACATCGGCGCCCTGCCCTTCGTGCTGCAGGAGTTGGACGTACCGGTCTACGGCACGGCCCTGACGCTGGGCTTTGTCAATGAAAAGCTGAAGGAATACAAGCTGGACAACCTGGTTGAACTGGTGACGGTCAAGCCGCGTGACACGGTTCAACTGGGCAGTTTCCGGGTGGAATTTCTGCGGGTGGCCCACTCGGTCGTCGACGGCTGCGCACTGGCCATCACCTCTCCGGAAGGGGTCGTGATCCACACCGGCGACTTCAAGATCGATCATACCCCGGTCGATGGTCAGTTGACCGATCTGGCCAGCCTGTCGCGCTACGGCGAGGCCGGCGTACTGGCGCTGTTGTCCGATTCCACCAACGTGGAGCGCGAGGGCTACACCCTTTCCGAAAAATACGTCGGCGAAGCCTTCGCCGAAATATTTCCCAGGTGCAGCGGCCGCATCATCGTGGCCGCCTTCTCCAGCAGCATCCACCGCGTGCAGCAGGTGGCCGACGTCGCCGCCAGCTGCGGCCGCAAGATCCTGCTGAATGGCCGCTCGATGGTCAAAAACGTGCAGATCGCCAGGGATCTGGGTTACCTGACGATTGCGGACGAGTTGCTGATGGATCTCAGGGAGCTGCCGCATCTGCCGCCGGAACAGGTCTGCATCATATCCACCGGCAGCCAGGGGGAGCCAATGAGCGCCCTGACCCGCATCGCCATGGACGACCACAAGCAGATCAAGCTGGAAAAGGGTGATACGGTCATCCTCTCCTCGCGTGTCATTCCCGGCAACGAGCGTACCATTTCCGAACTGATCAACCATCTTTACCGCCGGGGCGCCGAGGTTTTTCACGAGAAGGTCTCCGAGGTGCATGTCTCCGGTCACGCCAGCCAGGAAGAGCTCAAGCTGATGATCAACACCGTGCAGCCGCGCTTCTTCATACCGATTCATGGCGAATACCGCCATCTGGTCAAGCATATCCAGCTGGCCGGCAAGGTCGGCATTCCCGAAGAGCGCTGCATCCTGGCCACCAACGGCGAGGTGGTCTCGTTTTATGCCGATACGGCGGCCATCGTGGAGAAGATTGAATCGGGGCGGGTCTTCGTGGACGGCAAGGGGGTTGGCGATGTGGGGCGGATAGTCCTGAAAGATCGCAAACACCTGTCAGAAGACGGCATGATCGTCGTGATCATCGGCATGAACCAGACCACCGGCGAAGTCATCTATGGCCCGGATATAGTTTCACGCGGCTTTGTCTTCGAGGACGAAAGCCAGGAATATCTGGAGGACGCCCGCCAGGCCGTCATTTACGCGCTGTCCGAACTGAACGTCGAGATGCGTTGCAACGGAGAAGAGGTCAAGACCGCCGTACATCAAACCTTGCGGCGCTTCTGCAAGAAGACCATCGAACGCCGGCCGGTGATTCTGCCGGTGATCATGGAGATGTAGATGCATCAGCTATAGCTGTAAAAAGAGAAGATAACGCTCATGAATCCGCATGACCATCAAGATACGGAATCGCCGGAAATGCTGTCCCTGATGGGTTACAGTCTGGCCCGGGAAGCCGGTCAGTTTCAAAAAGGGATTGATCTATGTCTCAAGGCCATAGCCTTGAACCCGCATAACTGTGATCACTACCTGCACCTGGGACGCATCTATCTCCTTGCGAAAAAGAAAAATATCGCCATCAAGATCTTCAGGAAAGGGCTCAAGATCCGCAAGGATGCCAGAATCCTGGAAGAGCTCAGGCTGCTGGGTCACCGCCGGTCTCCACCCTTTGATTCATTGCCGCGTGACCATGTTGTCAACCGGGTGACGGGGAAGATTCTGAATGTCTTGAAATTGCGATAAACAGGGAAAGAGGCTGCTATCTTTTTATTCGGATCTGAATTATCAAAAACAAAAGCGGGACAGGCAAAAATGCCGGTCCCGCTTTTGTTTTCAGCTATAAAGTATCAGGTTATGTCACTACGATCCTGGCAAACCTGCGCTTGCCGATCTGGACGATGTACTCACCGGCTGCGGTCAGCTCCAGATTGGTGTCACTGACCTTTTCACCGTCCAGCTTGACACCCCCCTGATCAATCGCGCGGCGCCCTTCGCCGTTGGACTTGGTCAGGCCGGCCTCGGTCATGGCTCTGGCCAGCAGAACCGAACCATCTGAGAGGGCGAAACATACCTGGGGCATCTCATCCGGGATCTCGTTTTCCTTGAAGCGCTTGACGAAGTTCTCTTCGGCGCTCTCACCGGCGCCGGCGCCGTGAAAGCGGGAAACGATCTCGCGCCCCAGCGCTTTTTTGACCGCCATGGGGTGCAGCGACCTGTCCTTCAGTCCGCTCTTGAGTTTTTCCAGCTCGGTCAGCGGCAGGTCGGACAGCAGCTCGTAGTAGCGGATCATCAGGTCGTCGGAGATCGACATGACCTTGCCGAAGATCTCGTCGCCCGGTTCGCTGATGCCGATGTAGTTGCCCAGCGACTTGGACATCTTGTTGACGCCATCCAGTCCCTCCAAAATCGGCATGGTCAGGATGCATTGGGGGGACTGGCCCCACTCGCGCTGCAGCTCGCGCCCCATCAGCAGGTTGAACTTCTGGTCGGTGCCCCCCAGCTCCACATCTGACTTTAGTGCAACTGAGTCGTAACCCTGGATCAGCGGGTAGAGGAACTCGTGAATGCTGATCGGCTGCTGGCTGGTGAAACGTTTATGGAAATCGTCCCGCTCCAGCATGCGGGCTACGGTGTATTTGGAAGCCAGGCCAATCATGGCAGCTGCGTCCAGCTTGTTTATCCAATCAGAGTTGTAGACAACCTTGGTCTTCTCCGGGTCGAGGATCTTGAATGCTTGTTCCTTATAGGTCTCGGCGTACTTGAGCACATCCTCGCGGGTCAGTACCTTGCGGGTCTCGGATTTGCCGGTCGGATCACCGATCATGCCGGTGAAGTCGCCGATCAGGAAGTTGACCTCATGCCCCAGTTGCTGGAACTGGCGCAGCTTCTGGATCAGCACGGTGTGCCCCAGATGCAAATCCGAGGCTGTGGGATCGAAGCCGGCCTTGATCTTGAGCGGGACTCCGCTTTTGAGGGACTTCTCGAGTTTTTCTTCCAGTTCCTTTTCAACCAGAATCTCGACGGCGCCGCGTTTGATGACGGCCATCTGTTCGGCTACGGACATAACAAAAACTCCTCAAAACATGTTAGCAAGTCTATTAACAACTTATATTGATACGTTCGATACTGACGGCCTTGCCGCTCTGTTCATCCACGCCGATCACGACACCGTTCAGGCGGATGTCCTTCTTGGCCACCTCGAACTTGGATGGCAGCTGGGTCAGAAACCTGCTGATGGTTTCTTCCTTGCCCATGCCGATGACCGAGTCAAATGCGCCGGTCATGCCGGCGTCGGTCAGGAAAGCCGTGCCTTGGGTCAGGATACGCTCGTCGGCGGTCTGGACGTGGGTGTGGGTGCCGATCAGGGCGCTGATCCGTCCATCCAGATACCACCCCAGGGCCGATTTCTCGGAAGTCGCCTCGGCGTGGAAGTCGACGAAAATGATCGCGGTTTCCTGTTTCAAGCGCTCGATCTCGCGATCGGCGACCTTGAAGGGACACTCCAGGGTCTTCATATAAACCCGCCCCTCCAGATTCAGCACGCCAACCTTGACCCCGCCCGGCGTGGTCAGCACGGCACTGCCTGAACCAGGGGCACCGACGGGGTAGTTGGCCGGGCGGAGGATGCGCGGGTCGGCCAGTATCAGCGGAACCTGTTCCTTCTTGTCCCAGATGTGGTTGCCGCCCGTTAACAGGTGAACGCCCTGTTTGAAGAGTTCCTTGGCGGTCTCCTCGGTCAGGCCGAAACCACCGGCGGCATTTTCACCATTGGCAATCACAAGATCGACATTGTAGCGGTCCACCAGGCGGTGCAGCTCGCGCGAGAGCGCCTGGCGGCCCGGTTTGCCGATGATGTCGCCGATGAAAAGAATACTAACGGGCATATTCGACCGAGCGGGTTTCACGGATCACGTTAACCTTGATCTGTCCCGGATAGGTCATCTCGGCCTCGATCTTCTTGGCGATGTCGCGGGCCATAACCACCGACTGATCGTCGGAAACCTGGTCGCTGGATACCATGACGCGGATCTCGCGGCCGGCCTGGATTGCGAAGGATGACTGAACGCCGCTGAAGGATGTGGCGATGCGCTCCAGATCGCCCAGGCGTTTGACGTATGTTTCCATCATCTCGCGTCGTGCGCCGGGGCGCGCTCCGGAGAGTGCGTCGGCCGCCTGCACCAGGATCGCCAGCACAGAATTCGGCTTCTCGTCTTCGTGATGGGCCATGATGGCATGCACGATCTTGGGAGTTTCGCCGTATTTGCGGGCCAGTTCGGCGCCGATCACGGCATGGGAGCCCTCCACCTCGTGGTCAACCGCCTTGCCCAGATCGTGCAGCAATCCGGCGCGCTTGGCCTGTTTTACGTTGATGCCCAGCTCGGCAGCCATGATGCCGCACAAAAAGGCGACTTCCAGCGAGTGCAGGTAGACGTTCTGGGTGTAGGAGGTGCGGTATTTCAGGCGTCCGATCAGTTTGAGAACCTCGGGGTGGATGCCGTGTACGCCCAAGTCGAAGGCGGCCTGCTCACCGGCCTCCTTGATCGAGAGCTCAACCTCTTCGGTCGCTTTGGCGACCACCTCCTCGATACGGCCGGGGTGGATACGTCCGTCGGCCAGAAGCTTCTCCAGTGACAGGCGGGCGACTTCGCGACGGACCGGGTTGAAGCCGGACAGTATCACCGCTTCGGGGGTGTCGTCGATGATCAGATCAATGCCGGTGGCGGCTTCCAGGGCACGGATGTTGCGCCCTTCGCGGCCGATGATGCGTCCTTTCATCTCATCGGAAGGGAGCGGAACGACCGATACGGTCCGTTCGGCCACATATTCGCCGGCATAACGCTGAATCGCCAGCGCCATGATTTCCTTGGCCTTCTTGTCGGCGGTCTCGCGGGCCTCGTCCTCGATGGTCCGGATCAGCTTGGCCGCATCGTGCTTGGCTTCGGTCTCCATCGCGTTCATCAGTTCCTTTTTGGCCTCGCCGGACGACATGCCCGAAATCTGTTCGAGTCGGGCATTCTGCACATCACTGGCCTTTTTCAGTTCCTCGTCGCGAGCGCTGAGTAGCTGTTCTTTCTGTGAAAGAGTCTGTTCCTTCTTGAGAAAATCCATCTCCTTCTGATCGATCAGTGCCATCTTCTTGTCGAGATTTTCTTCCTTCTGAGTCAGTCGCTTTTCAAAAATCTGCAGGTCCTTGCTTTTCTCACGGGTGGAGCGCTCATGTTCTTCCTTGGCTTGAATAGCCAAATCCTTGGCCTGGAGTTCGGCCTCTTTGGTAATGGTTTCTGCTTCGCGGCGGGCGTCTTCGATAACCTTGTTGGCCAGATCTTCGGCCTGTTTGACGATCGAGTCCGTATCCCTCTTGTTTAGTTTGTTTCCGGCAAAATAGGCCCCGGCGGCAACAACCAGGGTGATTACTACCATCCAGATGCTGACTTCCATATCAATAACCTCCTGTATGTGAATCCGAACCGCTGGTGCGGCTTCGGTTACTTCCTGCTATGTGGATGACCCGCCTGTCACTGACGACTATCTCCATCGCTATGTCATGCTGTTCGCCCGGTATTAAATTGTCGATCAGCTGAAAGTCATGGCAGAGTCCTACCAGATCAGCCTTCAGGCCGGGGTGCTGCAGAAAACGGTCATAAAAGCCTTTGCCGTAACCGATGCGATGACCCTTGCGATCGAAGGCTACGCCCGGAACTACGATCAGATCGGCTTCATCAGCCTGATGATCGGGGCCGACCGCGCACGGTTCCAGGATGCCAAAGGTTCCTTTCTGCAGAGAGTGCAAACCCTCCACCAGCCGGAAAACCATGTGCGCGCCGCAGACTGCCGGATACAGGACCCGTTTTCCGGCCTTGAAGGCGGCGGCCAATATCTCCGCGGTATCGGTCTCGTTATGGGCCGGAGCGTACAGCGCAATACATTCGGCACGTTGATACTCTTCCAGCGCAAGCAGATTCTGCTGGGCCAAGTGACTGGACATCAGCCACGCCTCATGGCCAAGTGCCCGGCGCTGCGCCAGAAGTTGCGAACGGAGTGAACGCTTGGGCATGCTTTTTCTCACAGGAGAATAGATGGATTGGTCCCGAAGCTATGCCGGGAAGGTCAACCAGGGAGGATGAAGGGAAATAAAAAGGCTCGCGAGTGCCGTCAGGAACTAATTGTACTCAATGGTCTGCTGCTCGGAGCGATTCATTCCTTTCGATGAGGATATATTCAGCGGGTTTTGATATCAGCACTCAGAAGCGCTCTGAAGTTACGCGACTGACGGGTCCGATTGTTGGCACTGCTGCTGCGAATATATGATCAGTCTCCCTGAGAGACAGTGTAATTCCATTTCCATATCAAAGTGCCCTCTTCGTTGGTTCGTCTTCGGCTCCTCAACATACTGTTTGTATGCCTTCGTCGCCTCAATCCTCACCGCCTTGATTGCATCTCTGATCTGAAACTGGAATAAAATCAAGATGTTTCCAGTTTTTTGATGAGTTCCTGTAACCGGCTGTCGAGCGTGGCATCCAGTTCTCTGTTCATGCGCAATTCCAACAACTCTTCGGCGGTATTAAGCAGAGCCAGGGTCAGTACCAATTGGGCATCGCCGCTACTTAAGGCGCCGCCGATCGTCTGCAGTCGGTCATTAACGAACTCTTCAACCGCCTGAACTTTGGCCGCAGGAGCTGAACTTCTGAGAGAAAGTTCACGTCCGAAAACAGTCACCGCATGCGTTGTTTTCATACGATGACAGCCGGCACGGGTTAGATACCGTCCAGTTTGTCAAGCAGGGCGTCAACGCGGGACTTGATCCCTTCCCGGTCGGATGAAAGGCGTTGAACTTCTTCGTGCAGGAAAGTGTTTTCCTCTTTCAGAGCGGTGTATTTTTCGACGATTTCGCCGATCTTCTTTTCGAGTACTTCTATCAGTTCTTGATTCATGGTTTCAATTTCCTTTCGAGGGGCAAAAATATACGCCGGAGGCGACTCGAAGTCAAGCCCTAATTGACTGATATCGTGGGGTTCCCTATCGGCTAGTCCATTTTTTGGACGTGATTTGTCAGGCCTGGAAAAGCGCATCCGTAAACTCCTGCGGATTAAAGTCGCGCAGGTCGTCGATCGACTCGCCGACGCCGATGTAGCGGACCGGCAAGGCAAACTCGTGGCTGACTGCTACTACTATACCACCCTTGGCGGTGCCGTCCAGCTTGGTCAGGGCCAGACCGGTCACACCGGCGGCTTCTTTGAAAAGCCGTGCCTGGGAAATGGCATTCTGCCCGGTGGCGGCATCCACCACCAGCAGCGTCTCGTGCGGCGCATCGACAATCTCGCGACCGATCACGCGCCGGATCTTTTTCATCTCCTCCATCAGATTGACTTTGGTATGCAGACGTCCGGCGGTATCGATGATCAGGATATCGACGCCTCGGGCTACCGCCGCCTTGCAGGCGTCGAAGACGACCGCCGAAGGGTCGGCACCCTCTTTGTGGCGAATAACGTCCACTCCGGAACGCTCGCCCCAGGCCACCAGCTGCTCGGCCGCCGCTGCCCGGAAGGTGTCGGCAGCCGCCAGCAACACTTTCTTGCCGTCGGCGGTGAAGCGCGAGGCCAGCTTGCCGATAGTGGTGGTCTTGCCGACTCCGTTCACGCCGATCACCAGCAGCACGAAGAGTTTCCGGCTGCTGATATCCAGCGGCTGGTGATGGGCGGTCAGGCGGGACAGGATCTCCTCCTTGAGCGCCGCCCGCAAAGCCTCACCATCCTTCAGTTCGTTGCGTCCCAGTCGCTGCTCCAGGGTGCGGATCAATTCTACAGTGGTCTTGACCCCGATATCGGAGGTGATCAGGATCTCCTCCAACTCCTCCAGCGTATCGGCATCGATCTCCTTTTTACCTAGTACCAGGGCATCGATGCGCCCCACCAGGCCGTCCTTGGTCTTCTTCAGACCAGATTTCAAACGCTCGAAGAAGCTGGGTTTTTCAACCGTAGCCGCTGTGGTCATCGCCACAGGGGGTATTATAGTGGTCGGTTCCGGAGTTTGTACCGTACCGGTTTCTGCAGCCGGTTCCGGGGGTGGTACCGTACCGGTTTCCTCAGCCGTCTCCGAAGATTGTATAGCGTCGGTTTCCTCAGACGGGGTCTCCCTGGCATTCTCCCAGTCGGCCCCGGTGAGCTGATCCATCATGCCCCGGAAGAAGCCCTTTTTCTCCTGTTTTTGTTCCATCAGAACTCCTTCTTAAGTTCAGCGATTGCCTGGCGGAAATTGTACATCGCCAGCGCCAGCGGGCAACGGCGTGCGATACTCATCACCAGTGAATAATCCTGGTTTATGCAGCCGATGATCAGGTGTTCCCGGCTGGCGGTCACTGCCACATCCTCAATGGCCCCGACATTATCGATGCTCTGCAGCTCCTTCAGTCGCGCCAGGATGATAACCTTGTGGGCCGCAATGAAGCGCATATCATAGGGGTCACAGTGGCAATGCTCCATGACCGCCTCCCCTTCCCAATCAACCAGGATGGCGCCGATCGCGTGTGGAACGCGCTCCACCAGATCTTTCAGGATAACTTCAAATGACATGACAAACTCCAGATTCAGAAATCAGCATAATGACAGGGTACAATGCACAGGTGAAAATCAGATTAGATAACCCTTGGGACTCTCCTTGACCAGGTTCAGTTCCGCAAGGTCCCGCTCGAAGATCTCCCACAGGCTGATCAGCAGGCTCGGAAGCGACACGAGGGGCAATTCCTCATGCCACGGAAAAATCTCCGCCCGGCCGTATTTTCCCGCCACAAGACGGTAGCATTCCACCAGATCGCCCACCGGATCCACCAGCAGGTACTCCGGCACACCGAAACGCTCGTACAGCTCCAGCTTCAGCTTTTTATCCATGAAGGAATTGGAGGGGGAGATGACCTCGATGACCAAGTCCGGCGCTCCCTGGATGTTGGCATCGGTGATCCTGCTTTTGTCGCAGACCACCAGCACATCGGGTTGAACGATATTGTAGTCGTCAAACACCACGTCGGTGGGGGCGATGAAGGGGATGCACGGTTTACCCTTCAGCTTTTCCCGGATTGAAGCATACATATTGCCGGTAATCTTCTGGTGCCGGATGTTTGGGGCGGCTGTCATGCAGTAGGCTTGGCCGTCGATGATCTGCCAGCGTTCGTCTTCCGGCCAATCCTTGTATTCGTTCCACGAAAAGCGCTGGGACACTTTTTGTGCGGGATATGTCATGAGCGGAGCCTCCTTCTGACCGTTCTGTTCTTATGTTGAAAAACTACGGGAGCATCAATCTACTCCAAGCCGCGCCCTGCTGTCCATATTTTAGCGCCCTAATGCAGTCTGACCGATACCATTTTGGAAGCTCCCGGTTCCTCCATAGTGATGCCGTAGAGCGTGTCGGCCACCTGCATTGTGGCTTTGCTGTGAGTGATTATGATGAACTGCGAAACTGCGCTCATCTCCCGTACCATCTCGTTGAAACGGCCGATATTGGCGTCATCCAGCGGCGCATCCACTTCATCCAGCAGGCAGAAGGGGGTCGGCTTGATCAAAAAAACCGAAAAGATCAGTGCCACCGCGGTCAGGGCCTTTTCGCCACCGGAGAGCAGGGTCACATTCTGCAGCTTCTTGCCGGGCGGTTGGACGATGATATCGATGCCGGATTCCAGCAGGTCCTCTTCGTTGGTCAGGCGCAATTCGGCGTGCCCGCCGCAGAACAGGCGCGGAAAGACCTCCTGAAACTTGGCGTTGACCAGGTTGTAGGTTTCCAGAAAACGCTGGCGGGTGGTGCGATTTATGCGCTGGATGGCCTGCTGCAGGCCGCGTAGCGACTCCTCCAGATCGTCCTTCTGGCCGTTCAGGAAGCCGAAGCGCTCCTCCATCCCGGCGCACTCCTCGATAGCCATCAGGTTGACCTCGCCCATTTCGTCCAGCAGGCGCTGCAGCTCGCCCTGGTGCAGCCGGCGCTCGGCTTCGTCGAACTCGACCGCCTCCAGTCGCGTCAGCGCTTCGGCCATGCCGATGCGGCTCTTCTCCTGCAGCGTCCGCTCCAGATGTTCGGTCTGCATGGTCAGGGTCGAGAGGCGCAGGTTGAGATCGGCCTGGACCTGACGGACGGCGTCGCTCTCCTCACGGGACTTCTTGAGCCGGGCCTCGTTCTCGTTCAGGCCGGCTCCGGCGGTTTCAAAGGCTCCCCGTGCCGAGCTCAGGCGCTCTTCGGCTTTCAGCTGCTGCTGCAGCAGTTCCTCCAGCCGTTCCGTGGCGGCCGCGATGGCGGTCTGGAGTCGGATCCTGTCGGCAGCGCCGGACTCGATCTCCTGGCGGTCGCCGGCCATGCGTCTGGTCAGGTCGGCGGTCTGGCGCTCCAGATCGGCCAGTCCCCGCAGATGGGCCTCGTGCTGCTCCTTGAGCGTGGCGGTCTGCACCCGGATGGCGGTGACCTTCTCGCGTGTGGCGGCCAGGGAAGCCCGCTTCAGGTCCAGCTCACCTTTCAGGCGGGTTGTATCCTGTTCCAGCTCCCTGGAGGCGCTGCCGGTCTGGCCGATCTGCTCCTGGGCCAGTTTCAGCTCGGCTTCCAGCGCCTGGTTTTCTTCGTTGAGATTTTCGGCCTCCAGGCCCTGCAGCTCCAGGCGTTCCTCAATGCGGGCCGACTCGTCGCCGGCCTGCTGGCGGTCCTTGCGCAGACCGGCCAGCTTCATTTCACACTGGTGCAGGTGTGCTCCGCCGCCCTTCAGTCCTTCGGCCACCTCCTGGCTGCGTTGGCGCAGCTCCTCGCGCTGTTTGCCGAGGGCAGCGGTTTCCTGCTCCAGTCCGGTCACGCGCTGTTCAAGCTCCCTGATTTCGCGTTTCTTATGGATCAGACCCTTGTTGACCTGATCACCCGAGCCGCCGCTGACGATGCCCCCGGCTGTCACCAGATCGCCCTCGCGGGTGACGAAGCTCAGCTCGGGATGACTGCGGGCCAGCCGGATCGCCCCGCTTATGTCATCAACCAGCCTGACGGTGGCCAGCAGGCTCCGGATCAGACCGGCAAACGTGCCGCTGCTCTGTACCTGTTCTCCCAGCGGCATACTGCCGGGCACGTCCGCCACGGTTGGCTGATCGCATTCCAGCGGCAGTGCGATGCCGGCCCGGCCGCCGTTATTCTCTTTCAGGAACTGCAGCGCCTGAACGGCATCCTGCTCGTCGGCGCAGAGGATGCACTGCAGCCGCTCCGCCAGGGCCGCTTCGACCGCCGCTTCCAGTTCGGGCGGAGCCTGGACGGCGTCGGCCAGCACCCCGCTGAAGCTGGTGCGCAGGCGGGCATCCTTCATCAGCGTGCGCACCCCCTGGCCGAAGCCGGCAAACTGTGCCTCCAGTTCACGCAGTGAATGCAGGCGCGACGAGGAGCGGTTCAGCTCATCCCGCCGGGACTGCCAGCTTTTCTCCACCTCCGGCAGCCGTTTTTTCAGCTCCTCCTCCTGGCCGCGCAGGCCGGAGAGTTCGGCCTGCAGTGTTTCCAGCTCCAGCTGTCCGGCGGCAATTTCCCTTTCAAGGGTCGCGCCCCGCTGACGAAGCTGTTCGCGCCGTTCGGCCAGTTGCGCGCCTTCGCGCCGCTGGCGCTCGATCCGCTCGCGCAGGCCGGCCAGCCGTTTCTGGGCGTTTTCCAGGCGGCTCTTGAACTGGGCCGCTTCGGCCAGCGCCGTAAACAGATCCTTGCGGCGCGCTTCCAGGGCCCGGTTCAGCTCCTCTTCGGCCTGCTGCTGCGCGGCCAGTTCCGCTTCGGCCTGCTCCAGCCCGGCCTGGGTGCCGGCCACGTCCAGGCTGCCGGTGTCCCGTCGCAACTCCAGAACAGCCCTTTGATCGGCGCACTCCTTCAGGCGCTTGTCCAGTTCAAAGGTCTCGGCCTCCAGCCGCGCCAGACGACCATCCAGACCGGCCAGTTCCTTGCGTTGAAACTCCAGCCCGTTTTCGGTAGTGCCGAACTCGCTCCTGACCCGGAAGATATCCTCCTGGACCAGGGTCAGATGTTTTTCCGTCTCCAGCAGCGCGATCCGGGCCTCTTCTGCCTGGGACTCCCCCAGGGCTGAAACCGCAAAAACCTCACGGATGCGCTCGTTGAGCGCCGTCATTTCACGTTCTACCTGACTGCGCGCGGTCTGCGTTTCAAGATATTCACGGGCGGTGAAGAACAGCTCGATTTCCCGCAGCTCATCGCGGTATTCGCGGAACTTCTCGGCCTTTTTGGCCTGACGCTGCAGTGACGCCAGCTGCCGGCGGATCTCCCCCAGCACGTCGGCCAGGCGGGCCAGGTTCGTACGGGTGCCCTCGATTTTCTTCAGGGCCAGCTGCTTGCGGGACTTGAACTTGGTGACTCCGGCCGCCTCCTCGATCAGAAAGCGGCGCTCTTCCGGACGGGAATGCAGGATCATGCCGATCTTGCCCTGTTCGATGATCGAATAGGCGCGGGTGCCGACGCCGGTATCCATGAACAGTTCGGTGATGTCCATCAGGCGGCAGGGGATCTTGTTGATCAGGTAGTCGCTGTCGCCGTCGCGGTACAGGCGACGGGTAAGCTGAATCTCGGAATAATCCAGATACTTGGCCGGGGCGCGGCCATCCTCGGTGGAAAAGACCAGCGACACCTCGGCCATCCCCAGCGGTTTGCGGGTCTCGCTGCCGGCGAAGATCACGTCTTCCATGGCCTTGCCGCGCAGATTCTTGGCGGATTGTTCTCCCATGCACCAGCGGATGGCATCCACGATGTTGGACTTGCCGCAGCCGTTGGGGCCGACCACGCCGGTGACACCCTGCTGGAAGTCCAGCACAACCTTGTCGGCAAAAGATTTAAAGCCTGATATTTCGAGACGTTTGATTTTCACAGTATCATGGTGTGTGCTAACCTATTGTATTATTGTATTACTTATTGACTAGCGTATGGTGGTTTGTTACTGTATTTCATGTATGAGTGACACTATAGCGACACTGAGTCTGACACTACGGGGGAACCATGCCAAAGATCGAAATCACAAAGGCGAACATGGCACAGATCGTAAAGCCCGAATCCGGTCAGGTAGATTACTTCGATACCACCCTTCATGGATTTGGCGTCAGGGCCACCAAAGCTGCCTTGACATTCTTCGTACGCTCGACACTTCGCGGTACTACTCAAAAACCTTTTATCCCCATCGGCGTATATGGGACATTTACACCAGCAGAGGCCCGTACCAAGGCAAAGGAATACTTGCGGCGGCTGGATACGGGAGAGAACCCGCACCCGAAGGCACAGCCAAAGCGTGAAATCATAACCATTCAAGACCTGTATAGTCAATACATATCAGGCAAAAAAACACCACTGGCGGTAAGCACCCTGTACCAGTATAAGTCATGGATGAATAATCACTTTAATGACTGGCTGACACTACCCGCTGACACTATCACCGGCAGCATGGTACTAGACCGGCTGTCAGTAATGGAGAAGAACAACGGCATGACCCAGGCGGCAAGTTCTATCAAGCTGTTGCGCGGCCTGTATCGGCTTGGCATAGCTTTACACCCGGGCGTGATCGTTCACAACCCTGTTGAAGCTGTCCGGGAAGTACGAGGGCGGGAGTGGTCACCACGCAAGCGCCGGATGACATACATCGAACCGCAAGATCTGCCGGCATGGAACAAGGCCGTGAACGATTACGACAACCCCAAAGGTCGCGATTATATGTTGCTGCTGCTCTTCACAGGACTGCGCAAGATGGAGGCGGCAAGGTTGAAATGGTCAGATGTTGATTTCAAGGAAAAGACTTTCTCTTTCACTCCCGAAAAGAAACGAGGGGAGAAACCAGAACCCGACCGCGTAACCATGCCGCTGCCAGTCCAAACATACCGGCTGCTGCTGAAACGTAAGGCGGAAGGGTGGGAAAATGAGTATATTTTTCCGGGGAAACATCCCTCTCCGCATCTGTCGAATCCCGACAACTACAAGCGTGACACCATCCAAACCAGCGGCGTGACGTTCTGTTTTCACGATCTGAGACGCACCTTCATCACAATTGCTGAATCACTGGACATCCCACACTATGCCCTGAAAGCTCTTCTCAATCACAGCATGGGAAATGACGTCACAGGCGGGTATATCTGTATGAGTACGGAGCGGTTGAGGGAACCTATGCAGCGAATAGCCGACCGGATCACGGAACTTGCGACCGCAAAACCGATTGAAGACCAGGAACAACAGGCCGCTTGATTACTATTACGCTTGACGTAATAGTGCATTATGGTTAGGATGATTCTCAGATGATAAAGACCTTCCAAAACAAGGACACTGAAACGCTCTTTGATGATCGGCTTGTAAGGCGTTTTAAAGCGTTTGAGCGACCAGCCCGGCGCAAGCTGTATTACCTTCATGGGGCCAAAACGCTTCAAGACCTGCTTACGCCACCTGGCAACCGGCTTGAAGGATTGAGCGGAAAACGTGAAGGTCAGTACAGCATCCGGATCAACGATCAATGGCGTATTTGTTTCAGATGGATTGACGGCAATGCTTACGATGTTGAAATTGTGGATTACCACTGAAAGGAATTATACCTATGGCTACCTACCTTGACCCCATACACCCCGGTGAAATACTGCAGGAAGATTTTTTGCAGCCTATGGGCATAAGCATAAACCGCCTTGCCCGTGAAATCGGCGTACCACCTGGACGGATCAGCACCATTGTCAACGGCAAGCGGTCGATTACGGCAGACACCGCCTTGCGCCTGGGGGTGTATTTCGGAGTTTCGCCGGAATTGTGGCTTAACCTGCAATCAGATTATGACTTAAGAATTGCCAGACGGACAACAGAGATAAACATTACGCCGTTGAAGCT
>JACMKN010000335.1 GCA_014380135.1 Deltaproteobacteria bacterium | reverse complement strand
TGACTAAACTGATGATCAGCAGTATCGCGGCAGCTATGTATTGCATTGAGATTCGCATAAAAGTAGTGTAGCGGGATGCTAAAGAATAATGGCTTAATTGTCAATGACAGAACATACACGAATATGCATACATCGAAGTAATCTGCTTTTACGCAATCAAAGGAAATACAATATGGGAATATCACCCTACCCTTCCGTAGTTACAATGCCGAAAACCGAAAAGCCCTATCCCTCGATCCTCTGTTTCTTGAACAGCCGGTTTCCGGCCGTCACCCGGGAAGTCTGGGAAAAGCGCATTTCGGAAGGAAAGGTACTGGACGACAGCGCCAACCCGATCACCCTGGACAGCGAATATGCCCCGCAAAAACGAATTACATATTTCAGGGAAGTCAACAGTGAGCCGATCATTCCCTTTGCCGAACAGATACTTTACCGGGACGACCAGATTCTGGTGGCCTGCAAACCGCACTTCCTGCCGGTGACACCGGGCGGCCGATATGTTGACGAGTGTCTGCTGAATCGCCTGCGAAGCAGCACCGGAATTCGGGATATGGTGCCGCTCCACCGTATCGACCGGGAAACCGCCGGGATCGTCATGTTTTCCGTCAACAAGGAGACGCGCGGCCGCTACGGAGAACTCTTCATGAATGGCAAGCTTGAAAAGAGCTACCAGGCCATTTCGGCCTGTTTACCTGTTGCTGAAAAAACGTGCTGGGATATTGAGAACAGGATCGAGCGGGGAGAGCCCTGGTTCCGCATGAAGAGCACCTCCGGAACAGTCAATGCCCGCTCAACGATCAATCTCGTTGAGATCAAAAACGGTCGTGCTCGCTTTCTCCTGCATCCGATCACCGGCAAGACCCACCAGTTGCGGATTCATATGAGCGGCCTCGGCTTTGGGATTCTGAACGACAGGTATTATCCGGAACTTCAGCCGGAAAGCGCCGACAACTTCGACACACCGCTCCAGCTTGTTGCCAAATCCATCAGTTTCCGGGATCCGCTCAGCGGCAGACAGCGTGAGTTTGTCTCCGAGCGCGAACTGTTGTGGTGACGGTACAATCACAGTTCTCACTCAAACGCCCCCGCTGGAATTTCCAGCGGGGGCGTTTGCTTACGACTTATCCTGTCAATTGCTACCCAAGAATGGCCTTCATATCGGCTTCGACCGTTGTGATCGGCGCGATGTTGAAGTTCTCAACCAGGAAATTGAGCACGTTGGGGGTGACAAAGGCCGGCAGTGTCGGGCCGAGCTTGATGTTCTTGATGCCCAGATGGAACAGGGTCAGCAGGATGACGACCGCCTTCTGCTCGTACCAGGAGAGGATCATCGAGAGCGGCAGGTCGTTGACGCCGCACTCGAAGGCACCCGCCAGGGCCACCGCGATCTGGATGGCAGAATAGGCGTCGTTGCACTGGCCGACGTCCAGCAGACGCGGGATGCCGCCGATGTCGCCGAACTCCAGCTTGTTGAAGCGGTACTTGCCGCAGGCCAGGGTCAGAATGACCGTGTCCTGGGGGAGTTTCTCGGCAAATTCGGTATAGTAGTTACGGCCCGACTTGGCGCCGTCGCAGCCGCCGATCAGGAAGAAGTGCTTGATGGCGCCGGATTTTACGGCGGCAACCACCTTGTCGGCTACGCCCAGTACGGCGTTGTGGCCGAAACCGGTCAGAATCTCCTGGCCGGGGTTGTCCGGGAAGCCGGGCAGTTCGAGGGCCTTGTTGATGACCGCCGAGAAATCCCAGCCGTCAACGTGCTTGACATCCGGCCAGGCCACCAGACCCCAGGTGTAGAGGCGGTCCTTGTAGCTGTCGGAAGGTTTCTGGATACAGTTGGTGTTGAAGATGATCGAGCCGGGGAAGTTGACGAACTCCTTGGCCTGATCCTGCCAGGCGCCGCCGAAGTTGCCGGCCAGGTGAGCATATTTCTTCAGGCCGGGATAGCCGTGGGCCGGCAGCATCTCGCCGTGGGTGTAGATGTTGATCCCCTTGCCTTCGGTCTGCTTGAGCAGCTCTTCCAGCATCTTCAGGTCATGGCCGGTCACCAGGATGGCCTTGCCGGCCTTGGTGCCCAGCTGAACCGCGGTCGGAACCGGGTGGCCGTAGGCATCGGTATGGGCGGTGTTGAGCAGACCCATCACGGTCAGGTTCTGCTTGCCGCACTCCATGGCCAGCCCGACGAAGTCCATCAGTCCCAGGCTGGCATCGGTAGTGGCGGCCAGCGCCTTCTGGAAGAAAGCCATCACTTCATCATCGCTTCTGCCCAGGATCATGGCGTGATCCATATAGGCGGCCATACCCTTCAGACCGTACATCAGGATCTCGATCACGGAACGGATGTCTTCGTTGACGTGCTGGGTGTTGATGCCGTGGGCCTCGCCCTGAGTGGTCATGCCGGCCAGATCTTCGGCCGGTTTCCAATCAGCCGCCGGACCGGAGATGCTTACGCCGGCAGCCGCCCTGGCCTTCTCTTTCAGCTCATAGCAGCGCTTGATCAGGCCGCCGATGCGGGCCGGCTCGAAGTCAACGTTGGTGACGGTAGTAAAAAGCCCCTCGATCGTGAAACGGTCGATCTCGGCATTGCGTCCCAGCTTGTCGGCATACAGCGCCAGACTCTTCAGGCCGTACAGCAGGTGATCCTGCAGTGCCGCCACATCCGGTTTTTTGCCGCATACGCCTGAAATATTACAACCGACTCCGTTGGCTGCCTGCTCGCATTGGTTACAAAACATGCTCATCTGTGTTTCCTCCGTTTTCTTTGTTTGTTCGAGTAAACTCGATTGGTGGATTTTCCCGGTCAATGTGATAGAAACACTATACCTGTTTATCCGGACAATACTTGACGATTGTCAAAAAAAACATATTAAAGGAGCATTCAATGTCTAAGGTCTATTTCAGCGACATGCGGGCCAGCCACAAGGAAAACCTGTTCGACAAGATAGCTAAACTGCTGGCCCTGGCCGGACTCCGGCAGACCATTGCCGAAGGCGACCTGACCGCCGTCAAGATCCATTTCGGCGAGAAAGGCAACCATACCTACCTCCGTCCGGTCTTTGCCAGGAAGGTCGTGGAAGAGATCAAGAAAGTGGGGGCGCTC
>JACMKN010000334.1 GCA_014380135.1 Deltaproteobacteria bacterium | reverse complement strand
TCCGGGCCGCTGCCGCTGATTTTTGCAAGGTCGATTCCCAGTTCGGCGGCGCGGTGACGGACAATCGGCGCAGCTTGTATGGCAGGGGTGTGCTCATGCTGCTCCGGCATCGGAGAAAGGGGTATTACGGCTGGGGCCGGTTCAGTTGGCGTGGCAGGTTGTGTTGCTGCAACCGGCACTTCCACTGCAGGCGATTCTGTCAACTTGGCCTCATCCGGCGAGCCGATCAGGCCGATGACCGTCCCGACCGGCACCAGTTCCCCGGCCTGAACCCGCTGTTCCAGCAGGATGCCGGATGCGAAAGCTTCCAGGTCCATGGTGGCCTTGTCGGTCTCCACCTCGGCGATGATGTCACCCCGCTCGATCTTTTCGCCAATGCTCTTGCGCCAGGCGCCCAGATGCCCTTCGGTCATCGTGTCGGACAGCTTGGGCATCGTTATTTCTGTCGCCATATTCCCCCCATCACATTTCAAGATTTCCGGCTGACAACCTCACGCACAGCATCCGCAATTGTTTCGGCCTGCGGGATGCAGATCTTTTCAATCTTGCGCGAATAGGGCATCGGCACATCCAGTCCCGCCACCCGCCTGACCGGCGCCAGCAGGCTGTCGAAGCAGGCCTCGTGAATGCGGTGGGCGATATCTCCGCCCAGTCCCGCCGTCCGCCAGCACTCCTCCACCACCACGGCCCGGCCGGTTCTTCTGGCCGAGGCGATAAATGTTTCCGTATCCAGCGGACAGAGGGTACGAAGGTCGATCACCTCGCAGGAGATGCCCTCCTTCTCCAGCTCGGCGGCCGCCTGCAGCGCCAGAATGCTCATGCGGGCATATGCGACGATAGTCACGTCTGTCCCTGTCCTGACGACATTGGCCCGGCCGAACGGCACCAGGAAATCAGGATCATCCGGCACTTCTCCCTTGCTGTTGTAGAGCAGTTCATGCTCCAGAAAAATTACCGGATTGTTGTCGCGGATGGCGCTCTTCAAGAGCCCCTTGGCATCGGCCGGCGTGGACGGATAGGCTATGTGCAGGCCGGGGCAGTGCATGAAGTAGCTCTCCAGGGACTGGGAATGCTGGGCTGCCAGCTGACTGCCGCCGCCACCCGGCATGCGCACCACCATCGGCAGGTAGGTCTGTCCGCCGAACATGTAGCGTATCTTGGCCATGTGGTTGATGATCTGATCCATCGCCAGCAGGGCAAAGTTGACCGTCATCAGTTCCGCCACCGGTCTCAGGCCACCCATGGCCGCGCCGACCGCCACGCCGACAATCGTGTTTTCCGAGATGGGGGTATCCCTGACCCGCTCTTCGCCGAACTCGGCCAAGAGTCCCCGTGTCACCTTGAAGGAACCTTCATAGAGCGCTACGTCTTCCCCCCACAGCACCACCGAGGGGTCCCGGCGCATCTCTTCCTTGAGGGCCAGGTTCAATGCATCCCGGTAGGTCATTTCAGACATAGATGTCATTGTACACCTCACTATCCTCCGGCCAGGGGGACTCCTCGGCAAATTTGACCGCTTCCTGCACGACGACCAGGCACTTGTCGCGAATCTCCGCCAGGTGGTCGGAGCTGGTGATGCCCTCCGCAACCAGCTCTTTGCCCAGGGCCGGGATCGGATCCCGCGACTTCCAGATCTCATGTTCGGCGGCACTGCGGTATTTGGCCGGATCGGCCATGGAATGTCCGCGGAAACGGTAGGTTACGGCCTCGATGAAGTAGGGGTGCGAGGTCTCGCGCACCTTTTCGGCCGCATGTTTGATGGCCTTGTAGACGGCAATCACGTCCATGCCGTCCACTTTTTCGGAGGGGATGTCGTAGCCGCAGGTGCGCTTGTGGATGCTGGCCAGGGCTGAGGAACGGTGTACCTCGGTGCCGATGCCGTAGAAATTGTTTTCACAGATGAAGAGCACCGGAAGTTCCCAGAGGCGGGCCCAGTTGAGGGATTCGTGGAAGTTGCCCTGGTTGACCGCGCCATCTCCGAAAAAGCAGGCCGCAATCCGGTCCTCCTGGCGGTATTTGGCGGCAAAGGCCAGTCCGACCGCAATCGGGAACTGTCCTCCCACAATAGCATAACCTCCCATGAAGTTGAGGTCCGGATCGAACAGATGCATCGAGCCCCCCTTGCCCTTGCAGATACCGGTAGACTTGCCGAACAGTTCGGCCATCACCCGCCGCGGATCGGCGCCCCGCACTATGGCCTGGGCATGCTCACGATAGGCGGAAAGGATATAGTCATCCTTGTGCAAACCGGCTGTGGCGCCCACTGCCACCGCTTCCTGGCCGCTGTACAGATGCAGAAAACCGGTTATGTGTCCCTTGGTGTACTGCTCGGCACACGACTCCTCAAACTCCCGCGACAGGACCATCTGTTCGTACAGCTTCAGCAGCTCCTGATCCGGGAGAGCCGCCCTGAGTCTGGTTTCCATAAATCACCTCAAAAACGGATGCAGGATCTGTCGAAAAACTTGATAGTCAATCAACAGATCCTGCGCAAAATATACCACCAATTTTCAGAATTGCCGGTCCGAATAAAAAAAAGAACACTTCTCGCGATTCCGGCTGATCAATTGCTGATTTCAGAGCATTCCCTGCGTTCCCACGAATCAAGCTCACCATTTTCAAGGCGCACCTGAACCGTTTCCCCCGCATGGGTACAACCGAACGACACACCCTTTTCTCCTGTCTTCAGATTTTTCAGTACGACAGCTTCATCGCGCTGCTCAGTGCGATAGCATACCTGTTGATATTGTTGCTCTCTCATGACATACCTTCCTTTCTGAAAATGATTATTTCAACAGCCAATCAGAGTGAACGCAGATTGGAAAACTCGCCCCATTCCAGGTAACAGCCCGGAGCTTCTACAAAATCGTAGATCTCCTCGATTTCTTTCAGATGCCGCTTTTCGCTTTCGGCGAGCCAGGCCAGAAGAACCCTGGCGTTCGCATTGGGTTCGGCCTTGGCCATCCCGTCGCACAGCTTGATAATCTCTTCTTCCGCATGCAGGACATGAGCAAAGGCGTCCCGATCATTTCTCATCTCCTTCATGATGTCGTGCGTGAACAGAGCCTGCCTGAAGCCGTTCACGACATGATCGGCCCGCTCCACCAGCGTCGATTCAGCGTCACTGCTGCGGGCGGTTTCTTTCACCGCTGCAAGGGCATCCAGGTGTTTTCTCTGGCTGTCTGCCAGCAAACTGTACAGATTGCTCAGCTCACGATCTTGTTCATCCCGGCCGAGTGTTTCATAGAAACGCAGACAGTCCTCTTCAAAACGTGTCATAAAATCAAGTGCGTTCATACAACTCACCTCCCTTTACGAAGGAAGTATAACACAAATTGACGGAACAAGACTAAAAGAGTCTTCT
>JACMKN010000333.1 GCA_014380135.1 Deltaproteobacteria bacterium | reverse complement strand
GGTGAGATGGCAGGGCTGCTCCAGCGGCAGACCCGCATCCGCCGGTGACTCCCCGGCCGCAGCCCTGCTGCCGGAATCATCCGCGGCAGTTTCGCCTACGATCGCGACGGCACAATCCTCCGGGCTCTGCTCATCGTCGGCAAAGAGCAGCAGCGAGTGGCGCAGGAGTTCTTCCGGGAGTTCCTGCGCCCCGCATTCCGGAGGGAGTGCTGCTGTGACGTTCAGGTCTTCCATGGGCGCTTCGCGACCTGCACCCTATTTGGGCTTCTTGTCGGGCGCCGGAGTGTCGGACGCAGGCGTTGGCGACGCGGGTGTCGTTACGGTCTTTTTGCTGTCCTGCTCGGCTTTTTCCAATGCGGCGGTCACCACAATCCTCTCCTTCTCCACCGCCAGTTCGGCCTTGCGCATCTCCAGCTCAAAAGCCATCTGCATGGCCTGGGCCTTCATGTCGAGCATCCGCTGCATGAAGGCGTTGGGGGGCATCGGCACCAGACGGGTCCTTAGCAGGCTGGAACCCTCGGCGGTGTAGTTGTATTTGCTGGAATAGCGGGCATCGACCGGAGTGGTGGTGATGGTGGTTTTGCTGGACAGCCCCCACCAGCTGGAAGAGGTGGTCTTGGTGGTCTGGGTCCCCTTGGTTTCCCTTTCATAGCTGCTTTCGGATTTGGCGGTAATAGCCATCTTGACTTCGATAATGGTTTCCGCGAACTGGTAGAAGGTCGGCTGAAAACCGGCGCCGATCATGGAGGTGACGATTTCCGCCGGCTCGCTGTCGGCCGTGTCGTCATCCTTGACCAGGTTTCCCGCTTTGTTGATGATGTTCGGGATGTAGACCGGCGCCACCTTCTTGTCACCCATGACCTTCAGAATCTGGATGCTGTTCATGTCCAGATGAAACTGGCTGCGGGCGATGGCTATTCCGAGCTGGGAGACCATTTCCGGGAATGGTACGTCGAGAAGATCGTGTCCTACGCTCATGAGAGGGCTCCTTTATGGTTTTTCCTGTCTGGTTTAGTCTAGGGCGGTGTTGCCGGTGTTGCCGGCTTGTCCTTGTCTTCCTCGGCCTTCATCTGGATTTCCAGAGCCTTGCGCTCCTTCTCCAGCTGGAGCTCCATCTTCTTCATCTCCAGAGCGAACTGCTGCTGCATCTGCTGGGCCTTCATGTCCAGCACCTTCTGCATGAAGGGGTTGGGCGGCAGCGGGGTGATCTTGGTGCGCAGCAGGCTGGAGCCCTCGACGCTGTAGGAATACTTCGATGAGTAGGATGCGTTGACCGAGGCGGAGAAGGGTCCCCAGCCGCCCGAGGCACTGACGGAGACCGAGGCCTCGGTGGTCTGGTTCATGGAAATGGCCATCTTGACCTCGATGATGGTGTCGGTGAACTGGTAGAAGGTCGGCTGGAAACCGGCCCCGATCAGCGAGGTGACGATCTCCTTCTTTCCGGTCGGATCGGTCAGGTCCGGCAGGTAGATGGGCGCGGTGTTCTTGTCACCCATGAACTTGGCCAGCTTGCAGCTGACCATGTCCAGCTTGTACTGCCCTTCCGCGATGGCGGATGCGAGCTTGAGCACCATCTCGGCGAAGGGGACGTTCAACAGTTCCTGGCCTACGTTCGGCATGATGTGCCTCCTTTCCTGTTACATTACTTCCGTGGTTTGCGGGACCGCCCTGATAGTGAATCTGAAGCTGCTGAGTCCCTGTTCGGTCAGCTGGGCCTGGGAGGGAGCGACCATGGTCAGGCTGGTGCCGGCGGTGGTGCCGATGCCGGCCTTCAGATCGACCTGCAGCTCGCTGATGATGTAATTGACGCTGCTGTCTGCCAGGTTTTTCTGGCTGTTGAAGCTGTCGATGGCGTTATTCAGGTAGCCGCTGAGCTCGACTGCACTGAATTCCGCCCGCCCCCTGACAGCCGTCAGTTCCTGCTCCAGTGCGGCCCGCCGGTCCTGTTCGGCCTTGAGAACCTTTTCCCGGGCATCTTTTTCGGCCTCAAGCCGGGCGGTGTCGGCACGAAAACGCTCCAGTTCGATGCTTACCTGCTGGAAATACTGATTGCGGCTGAGCAGCTGGTTCTTGTGAAACTCATTCTGAATCCTCAACTCAGAAAGTTCCAGGAGCACGGTTTCGCTGGAGCTCCCCTTTTCCAGGATCGCGGCATACTTCCCCCTTAGTTCCGTCACCTCCTTCTCTTTTGCGATCAGGGCCGCCTCCCTGGCCTGGAGCGCGATTTTGTGCTGGTCCAGATTCCTGGAGAGGTTGTCGATCTGCCGCTTGAGTGCCTCAGTGGCGCTCAGGTTTTCGTTCTTGACGACCTCAAGGCTGTTCACGGCCACTGTCAGCTGCTCGGTCAGTTGCTGTCTCTCGCTCAAAAGTCCGGTTTTCTCGCTGGAGAGTGAGGTGATGAGCGAGTCTTTCCGGACTACTTCTCCCTGGATACGGAGCAGGTCGTTCCGGATATCTTCAATCGGTTTGATGTCGAGTGCCATAGGGATCTCCAGGCTTGATTATGCCGGCTGACCTGCCCGGCGGATGAGCAGGTTGATCCGGTCCTGGAAGCGCGCATCGCTGCCGGGTTCGGGGATCTGCCCGGTCACCTCGGTCTCGTTGCCGCCGCCGGGGGTTCCGGAAACTGTGCTGACGGTTCCCGCCCTGAGACTGACAGCACCCAGCAGCGCCTTGGCCTCCTCCAGGGTCTTGCCGATTACACTGGGTACGATGACCGGTTGGCTGACCTGCGCGGGCGGCGGAAGCGAGGCGAAGCGGATGTTCAGCTCGCTCTGCATCCCCTCGTTGAGCTTGAAGTAGTTCTGGGTGCGGGCGTTGAGCGGTGTCACCAGGAACCTTTGTCTGCCGCTGGGGGCGTCATGTTCCGCTCCCTGTTCCCGGACCAGGGAGTAGTTCATCTTGAGGTTGAAGGTCGCCTCGGGAATGGCGAACCAGGTAGCCATGATGCCCATGTTGCGCAGGCGCGGGTCGGCGTTGATCAGTTTCTGGGTGCGGATCGCCTGTTCATCCATTTCCTGCTGGGCCTGGGAGATTCCCCGGCCGAGATTGATCACCATCTCGACCATGTCGGCAAAGATCTCATCGCGTGGGCTTCCGGATGTTGACTGTCCGGTTTCGAGCAGGCCGGGCTGCTGCTGGTCTCCGGCATCGGGGGCAATAAGCGGCTTGAGGGTGGCGGCGATTTTTTTCCAGCGTTCGAGGTCGTTGACGGTCGGAAGCGGGGTCTCCGGCGCAGCCTGGTTGAGCTGGACGAGGCGCTGCAGCAGTTTGGCCGGATTGCAGGCGGTCAGGTCGAGGATGCCGCGGATACCGGCCTTGATCAGCAGGCTGGCCTGGGGAGCCTCCAGGCCGTCAACCCGCAGCAGGTCGGCCTGCTTGACCAGCGTGTAGAGCTGAGCCTGGTCGAGGCCGGTGCGAGTGGCGAGATTTTTCCTGTCAACTGGTCCGGCTCCGCTGCCGGCAAGATCGTGAACCGTTGCGATGCCGGCCAGCAGCAGCTTCTGGAGAGACTCTTGCGGCGCATCCATGAGTAACAGTGCTGATCGGGTCACAGCGCCCTCCCTGGGTCACTTCCCTTTGGTCGAAAGTGTATTGGCTGCTGCCGCCGGCTTTTCGCACTCCCGCCTGGCATGTGTTGAGTTTAATGTGGAAGGTATTATGTATCATGCACATGCATGGTTGGCAATCGGCCGAACGGCTATTTATTTCAGGAGCGAATGAGGTAGTTATTTTGAGGGTGAAATCAACTGCGAGCGAGCTAACCCGAAAGTCTGATCAGTGCGCTATCAATTCAAATGTTGCTGATTTTGCAGGGCCGGAGAGGAGGGGTGTTGATTTCGCGGCCGACCTGAGGCGGGATCAGTCCAGGGGGGCAAAGCGGTACTTCATGGCGAGCGGGACGAGCTGGGAGCGACTGGTAACATTTGTCTTGCGGAAGATATTGCTGATGTGGGTCTTGACGGTCTGCTCGCTGATGCCGAGCCTCCTGGCGATATCCCGGTTTTTGCAACCCTGGGAGACCAGCATGATAACACTCTGTCCCTTGCTGCTGATCTTGTCGTGATTGTTTGCGCGGATTGTTGACTCGGCAAAACCGAGCAGCGCCTTGAGCTTGGAGTTGTCGATCCAGAGCTGGCCGGAGTGGACTACGGCCAGGGCTTTCAGGAAGAGCTGGATGTCGGTGTCGCTGGCGATGATACCATCCAGTTTGTAGTTGAGAAGGATGCTGATCAGTTCGTTTTCCTGAAGACCGGTGTCGAAGAGGATCACCTTGGCTGCGGGCCAGCGGGTGAATATGGCCGGCTTGAGGGACGCGACGTCGGTCAGCACCAGTTCGGGCTCGAATTCCTTCACCTGTGCGATATTGAGCGCAACGCAGGGGAAATAGCTGTCGCGGGAGCTGCTCAGCAGACCGGAGAGGGCAGTTGCCAGGACCAGGTTGCTGAGGTTGACCAGAATACTGACAGGCGCTACGGCAGCCATTCCGGTCGCAGCACATCCGACAATCGGGACCTTGTGGATGGTGTCCATAAACATTCTCCCCTGTATTTACATACCAGGAATTCTTATAACATAAAATACGCTAATTATAAAGGGCTCAATCGATGGATCGACGAGTGGATCTGTGTACTGAGGGGGTGTTGAGTACGGGCTTGAATAAGGTGTCGGTTCGCACGTGACATTGTTATAAGCTCCTTTCTGTCAGCAAAAATGTACTTCTAAGACAGGAATCAGGGCCAATTACGCTCTATTTGTGCACAATTACAGTAAGTTGACTTGGTCCGACCCCAGAAGGAGACCAACCCAGAAGGAGACCAGACGTTGCTTGACTGCGAATTTTCAAGGCTCTTGCCGATGATTTCATAAATGCGGCATTGTCGGTAAGGTATAGAAATAGTACAGAAATATCGTCAGGCAGAAGAACTCAGCCTGCATGTGATTCGTTGACAGGCGGGAGCTGACGGGGTAAGGTGAGGCGCTTTTTATGTTATGGGGATAGGGATGAAACGGATGGGAGAATCGAACGATTATAAAAGCCGCTGAACCGGAATGAATGCCGGTTGGGCGGTTTTTTTTGTTTATTGCAGCGATAGAAACTGAATTTACATTTTTTTTAAGTCAACAAAGGTATTTACATGAAGCTGCTCCCGATATCCCCTGCTAAAGCTCTAAATAAGGCGTACCTCAAGCAAAGCCTCAAGCGCGATCAAGTTGAGCTGTTCAAGGAAAAATTGGCTCGGATGTTCGAGCGTATTCGACCGGACGAGCATGAAGAACATCTCAAGAACATCGTCTCCGATTTCCTCAAGGATACCTGGTACAAACAAACCAACGAGATCAACACTAGCGGCCGGACCGATCTGGTCATACACATTGGCAAGAGTTCGTCCGATACGGTCGGCGTGCTGATTGAGGTTAAGCATCCAGGCAACAAAAATGAGATGATCTCACCCGACAGGCCAAATGCAAAGGCGCTGCACGAGCTTTTACTCTATTACCTGCGGGAACGTTATCTAAATGATAACCGAGAGATAAAACATCTCATCATCTGTAATGTGTACGAGTGGTATATTTTTGATGGCGCCGACTTCGAGCAATTTTTCTTCAACGACAAGAAATTGGGGAAAGAGTTTAAAGAGTGGGAAGCCGGACTGTTCGGACTGGATAAAACCAACTGGTTCTATGAAAACATTGCAAAGCGTCATATCGAGTCTCGACTTCTGGAAATGCCCTGTGTCTATTTCAACCTCAAGGAATACGAGCGGATCATCCGTAACCCGGCCAAGCAGGAAGACAGCAAGCTGATCGCTCTCTACAAGGTGCTCTCCCCGCCGCACCTGCTCAAACAGACCTTCGCCAACGACAGCAACTCCCTCAATAAAGAATTTTACAGCGAACTTCTACATATCCTTGGACTGGAAGAGGTCAAGGAGAAGGGGAAGAAGTTGATACGCCGTAAGCAGGAGGGGAGCCGCAATGGTGGTTCCCTGTTGGAGGATACCTGCAACTTACTTAAGACTCGCGGTCGGCTCTCGGCGCTTTCCAACCTGCAGCAGTACGGGGCGGATGCTGACGAGCAGTGTTTCAGCGTTGCCCTGGAACTCTGCATCACCTGGTTGAATCGCCTGTTGTTCCTGAAATTGCTGGAAGGGCAGTTGATCGGCTACCACAAGGGTGATCGCAGTTATGCCTTCTTGAACAGCAGCCGTATCGGTGATTATGACGAACTGAACGAGTTGTTCTTTGATGTGTTGGCTGTTCGGATTGATGAGAGGAGCGAGTCGGTACGTGCCAAGTTCGATAACATACCCTATCTGAACAGCTCCCTGTTTGAAGAGAGTGACCTGGAACGGTCAACGATGCGGATCAACGAACTGAGAAACCGGAGCGATCTGCCGCTGCACTGCGCAACGGTTTTGAAAGGCGCCAACGGCAAGCGTCTTTCAGGTAGAAAGAGCACCCTTGTCTATCTGTTCGATTTTTTGGACGCCTACGACTTCGGCGCAGAGGGAAGCGCCGATATTCAGGAACAGAACAAGAGCATCATCAACGCCTCGGTGCTGGGGCTGATTTTCGAGAAGATCAACGGCTACAAGGACGGCTCCTTCTTCACCCCCGGCTTCATCACCATGTACATCTGCCGCGAGACCATCCGGCGGGCAGTAGTCGGAAAATTCAACGAAATTTACGGTTGGAATTGCACAAACCTTACGGAACTGCATAACGACATCTATCGTCATCGCATCCCGTTGAATGAGGCAAATACACTGGTCAACAGCCTCAAAATATGTGATCCGGCGGTCGGTTCGGGGCATTTTCTGGTTTCGGCATTAAACGAAATCATCGCCATCAAAAGCGAGTTGCGAATACTTGCCGACAGCGACGGCAAGCTGTTGCGTTGTGATGTCACCGTTGAAAACGACGAGTTGATTGTCACGGTTGATGACCAGATATTCGAATATCATTACAAAGACATCGAATCGCAGCGGGTGCAGGAAACCTTCTTCCACGAGAAAGAAATCATCATTGAAAACTGCCTGTTCGGCGTGGATATCAACCCCAAGTCGGTTGCCATCTGCCGGTTACGCCTCTGGATCGAACTGCTGAAGAATGCCTATTACCGGCGCGGCAGCGACCAGTTGGAAACGCTCCCCAACATAGATATCAACATCAAGTGCGGCAACTCGCTAGTCAGCAGGTTTGCCATCAGCGGCAATCCGAATATTCCGGCGGCAAATCGCAAGAAATTGAAAGAGCTTACGGACAAGTATCGTGAACTGGTCTGGGATTACAAACAATCCCCGAGCAACAAGTCCGTGCTGCGTAAAGAGATTGAAAACCTCAAGCATTCACTGGAAAACTTCGGTCTTCCTAACGACAAGGATTTGAAGTCGTTGTGGTTGAAAAAAGAAGAGTTGTCGGTAATGACGCTGTTCGGTTTCAGCAAGAAAGAAACCGAGAAACGGCAAAAACTCCATGAACAACTTGCTGCACTGGAGCTGCGCTTTGCAGAGAAGGAAAAGCTTGTGTATCATAACGCTTTTGAATGGCGCTTTGAATTTCCCGAGGTACTGGACGATGAGGGTGAGTTCATCGGATTGCCATCATCGGCAACCCTCCTTACATCCGCCAGGAGGCCATCAAGGAGCAGAAACCGGCCTTCCAGGAGATGTTCGGCGACTTCTACTGCGGTACGGCCGATATCTACACCTACTTCTACAAGACCGGACTGAACCTGCTCAAGACCGGCGCCACGCTCTGCTACATCGCCCCCAACAAGTTCATGCGCGCCGGATACGGCAAAAACACCCGCGAGCTGCTGACTACCCAGGCCAAGCCGCTTTTGGTGCTGGATTTCGGCGATCTGCCGATTTTTGACGAGGCGACGACGTATCCTTCGATTGTGATGGTGGAGAAAAATCCCCCTTCACCCCAACCCTCTCCCTCAGGTAGAGGGGGTAAAAAGGCAAATCAGACAAACCCTCGCCCTCCGGGAGAGGGTGGCCGAAGGCCGGGTGAGGGGGAGTTTTTCACCGCCACCTTCACCAACACCGGGCAGCTAACCCGCTTTGACGAAACCCTTTCCACTATCGGCTTCACCATGCCGGTTGCGGCACTAAGAAGCGAAGGATGGACTCTGGAACGCCCCGAAGTACTGGCGCTGATGGACAAGCTGCGCACGGTTGGCAAGCCGCTGGGTGAGTATGTGGAGGGTAAGTTTTACTACGGCATCAAGACCGGTCTGAACGAGGCTTTCGTCATCAATGAAGAGACAAAGTCCCGGCTGATTGCCGAAGACCCGAAGAGTGCCGAGATTATCAACCGTGGCTGCGGGGAAGGGATGTCAAAAAGTGGCAGGCGCAGTGGGCGGGTTTGTACGTCCTTTATATTCCTTGGCATTTTGAGATTTTTACATATCCTGCAATTGAAAAGCACCTTATAGAATTTAAAAACCAACTGGAAAGCCGGAATGCTTCTGAACGTGGCAGATATGAATGGTACGCATTACAGCGGTTTGCAGCCGAATATTATCCTGAGTTCGAGAAACAAAAAATTGTTTATCAAGAAACTGCCACTTATCAATCATTCGGTTACGCAGAACCTGGAACATTCTGCAATAACAAGTGCTTTATAATTCCAAGGACAGATGATTTCCTGTTGGCGATTTTGAATAGCAAACTATCATGGTGGTTTATTGGTAATCTTACTTCTTCTCTCACTGGCGGAGCACGGGCAATGCAGACGCCTTACATTGGACAACTCCCCATCCCACCCGCCACCGACGCCCAGCAAGCCCCCATCATCGAGCGCGTCCAGAAAATCCTTGCCGCTCCCGACAGCCCTGACGTACCGCAACTTGAAGCCGAGATCGACCGGCTGGTTTATGAACTGTATGGTCTGTCGGAAAAAGAGATTGCGGTGGTGGAGGGTAGGACTACATAATTCTTTAATACATTGAAACCCGCAACGCATCGTCCTTTAAAATGCCTGATGTGTCACATAATATCCTGTTCCAAAAGCATGATTATCAACTACCCATATGTGCACTTCCTTGGTGACTGTAATGAATGACCTTAAATCAACAGAAGATTACAAATTCCTCGCAGAATTAACTTGGGGTGGTACTTGCCGAACACTTTATGCCCCCTGCAAAATTTTCCTCCCAAAAAAAGTTCGAGAGCGACCTCGACTAGTATTTTATCCAGACACAGACACATTTCGCCTTTTGATTTATGCAAAAGATTGTGAACTCCGTGGATCACTCGGAAACGGCCCTGGAAGTATCACCACCAAAGCATCAGATGTGAGGCTTGGAGATGGTAATCAACGGCGTTGGGGAGATGGGCTAGATGAAGGATACATTCTTGGCTACCCAAAGCAACTTCTGATAGATAGAAATATGGGACAAGATGTTGGTAACAAGAGTGCTTCATTCTATTTTACAGAAAGTCTTCTGCTTTCACCGTTTGATCTTCTAACCCAAAAATATGACGGTACTGTAGAGGTGGAGCATGTATCGAAGGTGCAATTCAGGCTAAATGCGAACTGTCTACTGTCGTTTGAATATGAGTATCGGTATGATTCAGGTGGCTCAAGTGAAACAAGAAGTTGGCGAGAACTCGTGGCAAGAACAGACCTTGACTTGCTTCCTGCCGGAATCTCACCAGAAGACCTATTACCTCATATTGATGACTTTTTACTGCTAGTTTCATTGGCAGAAGGACGAAGGTGCGCTTGCTTGGAAGTGGTCTGGAGTCAGCAAGATCAGTTGTTGCATCTTTTCCGCCTAGACCGGACTATCCCTGAGGAAAGGGCCAATCATTCCATAAATGATTGTCTGATAGTCAACATCAAAGAAGAATTGGAGCCTTTTCTCAAAAAAAGCTACGATACTCTTCGCAATTTTCCTGAAAAAAATCTGCTATGGAGCGCTCTGGCATCTATCACATGGTTTAAGCAGTCAACCATCGGAGATGATTTTTTAAGACTATTTACTGCACTAGAAACCTTAGTCCTGGCGTTTCGAAGAATAAACGGCCTAGAGTTAGCTGTACAAGACGATGCTATACGTAACGAAATCCAAAAGGACGTTAAGAAATTTCTTCATGGGCACCACCTTTTGAAGGATGGAACTAACAGCAGCAGGGGTATGTTGTACGAGAATATCCCTGGTTTGTTCCATATATCACTTAAACGTGCCACCGAAGCTTTTGTCGAGACTTATAAAATCAGATTAGATGATGTGTGGCCATTATTTGATACATCGACTGGATGGTCGTTACTGAATATTCGAAATAAGATCGTCCATGGTGAACATTTTTCTGAAGGAGAATGGTTCGATCTTATGGAAGCCAAAATGTCACTCCGGGTAATCGCAGAAAGATTTCTATTGAGTATGCTTGGATGGGATTATCAAAAGACAAGAGTACACTGGGGTAACTCGGCAACAGAAGGTTGGAAAGCTGCTCAGACTAGATTGTCAGAACAAGCAGGGGGCAAAGAAGAGGGGCTGCAAATTTCTGATTTGCCGCAAGGGTGAATAACATGGGGGTAGAGTCAGGACAACAGGAGCGTAATGGGGGGCAAAGCTCCAAATCCCAATTTTGACATTATGTGCATTGCCTAAAGACTCTCAAATCCATAGCGAGGTCAATTATGAATAATCAAGTACCGTTTCGTATAAAAAACATTACCGCCAATAACTTTAAAAACATATATTCTCTCGAAAATGGGGCCGAACTGGGCAATCTCAACATCTTAATCGGTCTGAACGGCTCCGAGGAATTCGGGGGACATCTTACTCATTTATTCAGAGCTAAGTGAACGAATTCGGGGCACATCATACGCATTCATTCTCCCGCATGAGGCGCAGTAAAAACCAAGGGGGCGGAAGTCCTTTAACAGGTTACTTATAAGATATTATCGAGATCTTCTCCAAAAGTAGCACTACATTCCTTGCATACTTTTTCACCACTCACTGGAGAATTGCAATTTGAGCATGTATATCTAAATGCTGTAGAGCCGCATTTGCAGGGGCCTACCCCAATGACACCATTATTACATTTGACACAATACTTCTGATAAATTGCCCCAGCCATGTGGTCCCTCCGAGAGAACAAAAAGTTGCGTGGTGAAGTCAGTAGCCGGATAACACTTAGCATATTCCTTTTTCGCTTGCAACATGAACCGCCAGAATTCGAAGGGGACATCATACGCAATTATTCCGCACTAAATTGAAGCATAATCAATAAGTCGCCGTGGATGGAAATATCCTTTGATACAGTTTTGTTCTCTTATGCAGATTTGAATGTGACTCTTGTCGTAGATGCCCGCACCTTTGTAAATCGGTTTTCCCTCGATAAACATTCCGCGAACACTGTCGTAAGCCGGCCTGCCACTTCCCTTGTTAAACGTATGTACTTCCTCAATAACTGCACAATCCAGATTTCTACGAAGCAATTCATTGCTTCCCTTTGCGACAAGATTTTCAGGCATTTCCGATTCCGAGGATTTACAAAAATCCTTGAGTATCTTGTAGCTCTGTTTGACGACATCTAGGGAGTGGGATTCAAGCAGATTCAGGCAATAACCGAGATCGATTACTGCTCCGACTACGGCAGGGGTTATTATTGGTTTTTTGCCTTTACTGCTGCGCTCGGGATGATTTTTAAGGAAGGTCGCGTACTCCAAGGCTCGCGCTGGATTGTTCTCCCAGAAATAAATACCGTGTCCCAGCCAGTCGTATTCATTTGTACTTTGTTCGAGGTGTTTGTTGCTATGGGAGATGATTTCATCGGCAACTGATTTGTCGCAGCCGTGGAAACCGAGGACAAAATGCGGCAGGGTTGAATACATCAACGAGCACGATATGGTTCGGTCAGTTTGCCATCCTTATCTACAAGGCCGATATCCATAAGGGTCTTTCTGGCTGACTCAGGCGTAGCGCAAACCTTTTTCGACCAGGCTTTCATATCAGCGATCATCTTTTTTGTTTCTTTGCTATTCATGGTTACCATTTGGCTGCCTTTCTTTGGTGGATTACCATTCATACGTAGTCAATTTACGGAAACATCATAATACAATCCCCTGAGTTGGTAAAGGCAAGAATTTTAGTGGGAAACCTCCTTACTTGTTGTACATTTGAATGCAACTTCAATTTGTACACGGCGAGTCCGGATGAGGCAAAAAGGGGGTTGTACCGGCTTAAAAGTTGTATCCTACCGAGGGCCTGGCTCAGATATAAAACGGGCTAAGATCTCTTCAGCACGGGGAATGAACCAATGAAAAGAGGACAATATGCTCACTGAAATATACATCGATAACTACAAATGCCTGGTCAATTTAACCATCACGCTCGACCGAATGGCCCTTTTCCTTGGCGCCGCCGGTGCAGGCAAAACTGCAGTTTTCGAGCTGCTTGCCAAACTCCAGCGCTTCCTTGCCGGAGATGAGCGTGTCGGCGCGATTTTCCCCACCGACACCCTTACCAAATGGCAGACAACGCCGATGCAACGGGTTGAGCTGAAGGTCAGCAGCGATGACGGAATATACCATTATCAGCTTGCGGTCAAACATGATCCAGCCAACCGTCGCTGCCGGGTAGAGACAGAGCGGCTGACACTTAACGGAAAACCGCTTTTCGAGTTTGAGCAGGGAACTGCAAAGCTCTATCGGGATGATTTTTCACCCGGCCCAGAATATCCGTTTGATTGGTCGCAATCAGGCTTGGCTACGTTGCAGAAACGCTCGGACAATACCTTGATTACCCGCTTCAAGGAGTGGATGAGCGGAATGATCGTAGTTCGCCCCAACCCGCCGTCAATGGGAAGCGAGAGTTTGAGGGAGGAGTCTTTTCTTTCACTGGATGCCTCCAACTTCGCCTCCTGGTATCGCTACATATCCCAGGAGCATCAAGCCATGGTGTTTGAGCTGACCAATGGGCTGCGCGATACGATTGACGGTTTTCATTCGTTTAAGTTGTCTCAAGCAGGTGAAGATGCCAGATCGTTACAGGTCGGTTTTGTTCAGGACGAGAAGGATCGCAACCCTGTTTTCTACCGCTTCAGCGAACTCTCCGACGGGCAACGGTTGCTGATCCTGTTGTATGCCTTGCTGTATTTCATCCGCGACAAAAAGTTCTGCCTGTGCATGGATGAACCGGAAAACTATCTGGCGTTACCTGAGGTTCAGCCATGGCTTGTATCGCTCTATGATGCCTGTCAGGAGCAGGGGGGGCAGGTGTTGTTGATCTCGCACCATCCCGAAGTAATTGACTATCTGGCTGCCGGTTCGGGTTATTGGCTGGAGCGGGAGGCTAACGCGCCGGTTCGTATCAAACGAATCGAAGAAACCGGGGAAGCAGGTCTGGCGATTTCAGAACTTGTGGCGCGGGGGTGGATCAATGGCTAGGCTTTGCTCGCAAGCGATGATTCTGTGCGAGGACCAGCAGCAGGAAGTTTTCATCCGCCATTTTCTGATGAAAAAAGGATACACCCAGCGCCAGATGAGGATTGAACGCTGCCCTTCCGGTAAGCAGGCGGGTGAACAGTTTGTGCGTGAAAAATATCCTGCCGAACTGAAGGCGCTACGGCAACGTACCGCCAAAGCGGAAACAGCTCTTCTGGTGATGATTGATGCAGATACCGGCACCGTAACTGAGATGGCAAAAAGACTCGACGCAATATGCAGTGAGCAGGGAGTGGCAGTAAGAAACCAAAACGACAGGGCTGTATTGCTGATTCCAAGGCGAAACATTGAGACCTGGGTTCATTTTTTGGACGGTGAGGCCGTTGATGAAACGACTGCATACAGCAAGCTGCGCTATGAATCGGACTGCAAGCTAGGTGTGAAAGGGTTGTTCGAGATTTGCAGCGAGGGTGAATGCCCGGCTGATTTCCCTGATTCACTGAAGGTTGCTTGCCTTGAATATCAGCGAGTTAAGTAAATTTTTTTGGTTATTTGAAAATCCCGCTCGCCTTCAACGCCCATCAAAGTCAAGTCGTTCAAGCCTAAACCTGGTCACAGCCGCCGAGCTTTTTTTTGTTGTCAAAAAGTGCTCGTTAAGGGAATACTTGCTCTAAAGACTTGCCTCCGCGGCAATCTGGGATAACAGGGAGGACGGGTATGAACAATATGAAAGAGGCAAACTGCATGCTACCCTTGACCGGGGGAAAGCCATCGGCTGTAATAAACCAACAGGATGAACTACTCTCTTCCAGGGAGCTCATACGGCAACTTCTCAATGCCGTACCGATCCCGCTGCTCGTCATAAACAGGGCCTGGCAGGTGGTCTATGCCAACAGTGCTGTTCTCGATATGCTGGCACCTTCCGGAAAAGCCACGGTTTTGGGTCTCAGGGAGGGGGAGGAATTTCACTGCATCCACGGGCGGTCAAGTAGCGTTGAGGATGGCGGGGAACCGTCCTGCCGGATTTGCGGCGTTGCCAGGGCGGTGGCGGTGGCCTTGAAAGGCGAGGAGACAATCCGCGACTGTCGGCTCACCTGCGATCTGGCCGGAGAGGCACATTCCCTGGACCTGCGGGCCTGGGCAACGCCGCTGGCATTGGGAAAGGAGACCATGTCGGTTCTGGTCCTGGCAGACATCAGTAACGAAAAACGCCGTGCCCTGATAGAGAATGTCTATTTCCATGATTTGCTCAATACCTTGACCGGTATCCGGGGCTTGCTGGACGTGCTGAAACATACCGATGTCAAGGAGCGCCCCGAGATCTGTAATACTCTCGACCGGATGACGTTGCGCTCCATTGAGGAGATTGACGCACTACGGACCCTGACCCAGGCCGAAGAGAGTACGCTGCAGGTAGTCTGGGAAGAGCTGCGGACCAGTGCCTTCCTGCAAGATATTGTGACTACGCTCTGCTGCCATCCCTCTGCCAGGGGGAAGGGTGTTGTCCTCGATGCGAAGACGATCGATGTATCCTTCCGTTCCGACAGGCGGTTGCTGCGCAGGGTGGTGGAGAACATGCTGCTTAATGCCCTGGAAGCCTCGCAAGAGGGTGGCAATGTGTCCCTGGGTTGCCGGATGACTTCGGGTCATGTGAACTTCTGGGTGCATAACGACAGCTGGATGCCGGATGAGATCCAGCTCCAGATCTTCCAGCGCTCCTACTCGACCAAGGGTCAGGGACGGGGAATCGGCACCTACAGCATCAAGCTCCTGAGTTCGTTCCTGCTTGGCGCGGTAAACTTTACCAGCACACAGGAAAATGGAACCGTTTTCCAGGCCACCTTTCCGCAAAAGCCGCAGCTGTGACGCTTTTCCGTCTCTGGCAGTACAAGGGGCCGGGGAGAGTTTACTGATTCAAAGGGCGGCCAATCGGCCGCCTTTTGCTGTTATTGGGTGAGGATGGCTTTGTCAGGCTCTGGGCTTGCCTGGTATTTTATACACTGCAGCGGCAGCAGCACCGTGAATACACTCCCCACTCCTTCCTCGCTGACGACCCGGATTTCCCCGCCGTGATCCTTGACGATGCCGTAGGAAACCGCCAGTCCCAGACCGGTGCCGCCCGGCTTGGTCGTAAAAAAAGGCGTAAAGAGTTTTGCCAGCAGATCCGGGTGGATACCGCAACCGCTGTCGGTGAACGTCACGCTGACATTCTGGCCGTCATCGCGGGCCAGATCCAGCGCCAGAGACCCGCTGCCGGTCATGGACTGCAGACCGTTCAGCACCAGATTGGTAAAAACCTGCCGCAGCTGATCCTCATCCCCCTCGACTTCAATATCCTTTCCGCGGTAGTTCCGATCGATCCGGTACTGTTGGGACGGTACCTGGTGGCCGATCTGATCCAGAATGCCGTCCAGCAGTGCCGCCAGCGAAAAGGTGCTGACCAGCTGCAGACCGCCCCTGGAAAACGAGCGCAGATTTCTGACGATGCGATCGATGCGTTCCACCTGACGCAGGATGGTCTCCAGCTCATCCGGCTCGGGCTGGTCCGGTTTCAGCGCCAGCTGCAGCAGTTCGGCGTTGCCGCGGATGATGGCCAAAGGATTGTTGATCTCGTGCGCCACACCGGAAGCCAGCAGGCCGATGCCGGCCAGCCGCTCGGCCTGGGCCAGCTCCTTTTGGGCATTCAGCAACTCGCGGCTGGTTTCCTCCAGCTGGGTGGTGCGCTGCAGGACCTTCTCCTCCAGGGTCCGGTTCAGAGTCAGGTTCTCCTGCTCGCGGGCCGCCAGACGGCGTTTCATGATGTTGAATTCATCGGCCAGGGAGGCGATCTCGTCGTTGCTGTCAACCGTTATGTCCGGGAGTTTTTCACCGGCGGCGATCCTGCGGACCCCCTCTTCCAGCGCCTTGACCGGCAGCGACAGCCGGCGGCTGAACCAGGCCGAGAGTCCGACCCCGATCAGCGTTACGAAGACCAGTACTCCCGAAAACAGCAGGTTGATCTGGAAACGAAGCTGCAGGTAGGGCTGCTCCGGGACACCGACATACAGCGCGCCGACCACGCTGCCGCGATAGTCGCGCAGCGGCTCATAGGCGGCAATATTCTGGCGGTCCAGCACAAAGGCCTTGCCGATCCACTTTTCACCACGACTGATCAGATCATATACTTCGGCCGACATCATGCTGCCGATGGCGCGCTGACCGCTGCTGTCCAGTACGGTTGTGGCGATCCGGATGTCATCCAGAAACAGCGTGGCGCTGCCGGTAATGCCGCCCGGCTCCAGATGTTCACCATGCTGGAAGACAACCTTCGTAATCCGGTCCACCAGTCGATTGTCGCCATTCATCAGGACTCCGCCATAAAGCACGCCGGCCACAGTCCCGTCGTGGGCCAGGACCGGAGCGGCAGACACCAGAAACATGCCGCGATTCTCGGCCTGCCGGCTGTACGGTCTGGCATGCGGGGTCTGTTTAATCGGGATGCCGATCTGCTGCGGCAGCAGCGGATTCTCCAGGGCGGCCTGTTCGGCGGAAAGCAGCATGATGCCGCTGGCGACAACCCCCTTCAGGGCGTCGGCGATCAGCCTCTCCTTCTTTTTGGAATCTCCGGTAATGCCCGGATTGCCGGCCCTGTAACGCACGAAGCCGTAACGGTCAACCAAGGTCAGAAAGCTCAGGCGCTCATTGTGCAGAATCAGCTGCAGCGGGGGTGGGGCCGGTGATTTTGCGGTAGCGCTCATGGCCAGGGACAGTTCGGCGGTTTGACCGGTCAGGCGGATGATATCGGAGAGGCGGGCCATTTCGCCCAGCAGGATCTCGTGGGCCGAGTTGAGATTGGTTTCTACCGTCTGCTGCGCCTGGGCATAGAAACGGGTCGTGATCAGCGAGACGCCCACCAGCCAGCAGATGGCAATGGCGCTTATCAGCGGCACCAGGGTGGCCACCGTCAGCTTGAAACGGATTGAAGAGCGCAGGCGCTTCATTTTCATGACAGGCCGTACTCCGCGATCTTGCGGTCCAGGGTCTTGCGGGATATGCCCAGGATTTCGGCGCTGCGGCTCTTGTGAAAACCGGTTCTGGCCAGCACCGCCTCGATATGGCGGCGCTCGATCTCTTCCAGCGCCACCAGCGGGGCCAGTTCCTGGGCGGCGGCCGGTCGCTCGCGGTTGGCTCCGATCGGCAGCAGCGCCGGGGTGATCGTGTCGGTGCGGGCCAGAATGACGGCCCGTTCGATAACATTCTCCAGTTCGCGCACGTTGCCGGGCCAGTCATACTGCAGCATGGTCTGCAGGGCATCCCCGTCGATGCCGCGCAGCTCCTTTTTCATGCGGGCGGTGTAAATCTTCAGAAAATGCAGCGCCAGCGGCTCGATATCCTCGCGCCGCTCGCGCAAGGGGGGCAGCTCGATCGTGATCACATTCAGGCGGTAGTACAGATCCTCCCGGAAGCGACCTTCGGCTACCTCGCATTGCAGATCCTTGTTGGTGGCGGCCACGAAACGCACATCGACCTTTTTCGAGCGGGTCGAGCCGACCGCGATGAAATCCTTTTCCTGGATGACACGCAGCAGTTTGGCCTGCACCGCCGGACTGACGTCGCCGATCTCGTCCAGGAAGAGCGTGCCGCCGTCGGCCTCCTCCACCAACCCCTTCTGGTTGATGATCGCACCGGTGAAGGCGCCCCGCACATGGCCGAAGAGCTGGCTTTCCAGCAGGGTGTCCGACAGGGCGGCGCAGTTCAGCGATACGAACGGCCGGCCGGCCCGGGGACTGTTGCCGTGGATCGTGCCGGCGATCAGCTCCTTGCCGGTGCCGGACTCTCCCAGGATCATGATGTTGGCATCGCTGGCCGCCACCTGCAGGGTCAGGTCGTACACCTCGCGGAAACGGGCGCTCTTGAAGACCATCGTCTCGGCCCGGCTGCTGCCGCCGCGCTGCAGCTCCTTGCGCAGCTGCAGGTTTTCGCTGGCCAGACGACGGTGATCCAGCACTCGCTCAAGCACCCCCAGCAGCTTCTCCTTGGGAAAGGGTTTGGTGATGTAATCGTAGGCCCCTTCCCTGATGGCCTGGACCGCATCGTTGATCGTGCCGTGTCCGGTCATGATGATCACCGGCAGGTCCGGTTTCCGGTTGTGCAGCTGTTTCAGCACCAGCAGTCCGTCCACATCCGGCATGCGCACATCCTGCAGTACAATATCGCAGATAACAGGACCGCCCGAATTCAGGCGTTTCAGCAGATCGGCGCCCCGGCTGAAGGTCTCCACCAGATAGCCGCTGGCCTGCAGCAGCTTGTCCAGATAACGCAGGATTTCGGCTTCATCGTCACAGATAAATATTGTCGGCATATTGTGTTGTTCCCCTGATCCCAGTCCATTTTTACACATTGTAGTCGGGACAAAATGATACATATCCGGACAAAAAGAATCAACAGTTGTTTTTAATTCGTACTAACAATGGTTGCCAAAAGCCGTTAACAGTCCTGCATGTTTGAACTTCTTGTTTAACAACTGCCAGAGAATTAATTGGCACAGCAATTGCCGTATACGCAATGATAAAACTGCGAACATTACATGCATAGGGGAGGAATAAATGAGTAAGCCCGATCTGTTTCCAGGGGTCAACCGCCGGGATTTCATCAAGACCTGCGTGACGGTCTCAGCCATGCTGGGACTGCCTTTCGGCATGGTCAGCAAGGTGGAAGCTGCCGCCCAGAAGGCCGACAACCGGCCGGCAGTGATCTGGCTGCATTTTCAGGAGTGTACCGGCTGTTCGGAGTCGCTGCTGCGTTCCAGTCATCCCACCGTTGCCAACCTGATTATGGACCTGGTTTCTCTCGACTATCACGAAACGCTGATGGCCGGCTCCGGGCATCAGGCCGAGAAGTCGCTGCATGATTCGATGCAGGCCAACAAGGGCAAATACGTGCTGGTGGTGGAGGGGGGCATTCCCACCAGGGACAACGGCATCTACTGCAAGGTGGGGGGCAAGACCGCGCTGGAATCGCTCAAAAAAGCGGCCGAAGGAGCGGCGACGATCATCTCGATCGGCACCTGCGCCAGCTATGGCGGCATCCAGTCGAGCGGCCCCAATCCGACCGGTGCGGTGGGGGTCGGCGACATCATCAAGGACAAGCCGATCATAAACCTGCCCGGCTGCCCTCCCAGTCCCTACAACTTCCTCTCCACGGTTCTGTACTATGTCACCTTCAAGAAGCTGCCCGAGCTGGACAAGATGGGGCGGCCGATGTTTGCTTACGGTCGCAAGATCCATGAGCATTGTGAACGGCGTGCCCATTTCGACGCCGGCCGTTTTGCCAAGGCCTTCGGTGACGAGGGGCACAGCCTGGGCTACTGCCTCTACAAGCTGGGCTGCAAGGGACCGGCCACCCATGCCAACTGCTCTGTGCTGGGTTTCAACGATATCGGCGTCTGGCCGGTGGCGGTCGGTCATCCCTGCATCGGCTGCACCGAACCGGACCTGCTCTTCAAGACCGCCATCTCCGAAAAGGTTCAGATCCACGAACCGACCCCCTTCGACAGCTACGCCCCGGTCGATCTGAAGGACAGGGGCAAGGGGCCCGATCCGCTGACCACCGGCGTGATCGGCCTGGCCGCCGGCGCCGCCGTCGGTGCCGGCATCATGATGGCCAAGAAGCTGCCGGATGGTCCTGATAAGGAGGATCATAATGAAAAAACCGAGTAGGCGCGATTTCCTTAAGATCATGGGCGCCAGCGGCGCGGCGCTGATGGCCGGGAGGGTCGGCGCCGAAGCTTCCGAGCTGCACCAGGTCAACAACGATACGCTCGGCATGCTCTACGACGCCACCAAATGCGTCGGCTGCAAGGCCTGCATGTCGGCCTGCAAGCGGGTCAACAGCGATTACGGCAGCCTGGCGTTCGAGCAGGCCAAGTTCGACAGCGACGGCCTGTGGGACGCCCCCCAGGACCTGTCCGGCAGCACCCGCACGCTGATCAAGCTCTTCAAGGAGTCGGACAAGCAGTGGTCCTATGTCAAATACTCCTGCATGCATTGCCAGAAGCCGTCCTGCGTCTCGGTCTGTCCGGTCAGCGCCATGACCCGCGACAAGGTCACCGGCACCGTCGATTACAACAAGGATACCTGCATCGGCTGCCGTTACTGCCAGATCGCCTGTGCCTTCAACATCCCCAAGTTCCAGTGGGACAAGGCCATCCCCCAGATCGTCAAGTGCGACCTGTGCAAGAACACCAACCTGGCCAAAAAGGGCATCACCGCCTGCGCCGAGGTCTGTCCGGTGGGCGCCATCATGTTCGGCAAGCGCAAGGATCTGCTGGAAGAGGCCAACCGGCGGCTGCGGGAGAGTCCCGGCAAATACATCAACCACATCTACGGCGAGAAGGAGGTCGGCGGCACCAACCATCTCTACCTGTCGGCCATGCAGTTCAACAAGTTGGGGCTGCCGGTCCTGGCGGAGGCTGCCCCAGCCGAGTTTTCGGAGAAGATTCAGCACACGATCTACAAGGGCTTCATCGCCCCGGTGGCACTGTACGGCACGCTCTGCTTCGTCGCCCTCAAAAACATGAAGGGGCATGGCAAACATCAAGAAAATGAGAACAAGGAGGACTCAGACCATGGGGCATGATGAGTACCAGAAACATGACGCCAAGATCCTGACACCCTCGTTCATCGTGCTGCTCACGCTGACCCTGATCGGTTTCAGCCTGATCGCGGTGCGCTTCATCAAGGGCATCGGAGCGGTCACCAATATGAGCGACGGCTATCCCTGGGGCATCTGGATCACCTATGACGTGGCCACCGGCACCGCCATCGCCTGCGGCGGCTACGCCATGGCGATCCTGATCTATATCCGCAACCGCATGCACTATCACCCGATGATCCGCTCGGCAATCCTGACCAGCATGTTCGGCTACGGCCTGGCCGGTTTCTCGGTCATGGTGGATGTGGGCCGTCCCTGGAATTCATACAACTTCTTCATCCCGTCCAAGTGGCAGGCCAATTCGGCCATGTTCGAGGTGGCGCTGTGCGTGATGGCCTACACCACGGTGCTGCTGCTGGAGTTTCTGCCGGCGGTGCTGACGACGCTGGAGAAAACCGAATGGAAGACCCTGCAGCTGCTGCTCGACAAGCTTTATGCCCGCATGGGGATGGAGCGTCCGGAACGGATCGGCGAACGTCTGGACAAGGTCAAGGAGGTGGCGGCCTGGCTGAAACCGCGCCTGGACAAGGTGCTGATTTTCATCATCGTGCTGGGCATCACGCTGCCGACCATGCACCAGTCCTCACTCGGTTCGCTGCTGCTGATCGCCTCCACCAAGCTGCATCCCCTCTGGCACACCGGCTTCCTGCCGCTCCTGTTCCTGATCAACTGCATGTTCATCGGCTACTCCATCGCCATCCTGGAATCGGTAATCTCCTGCTACGCCTTCAAGCGTCCCTTCGAGACCAAGGAGCTGTCCGGCATGGCCCGCATCATTCCCTGGCTGACGGTCATCTGGCTCAGCGTCGTGATCGGCGACCTGGCCTGGCGCGGACAGCTGGGGGCGGCCCTCTCGTTTGATTTCTACTCACGCTTCTTCCTGCTGGAGTTCGGTCTGGTGGCGGGCGGCTCGCTGCTGCTGTTCAGCGGCCGCAAGCGCGAATCGATCCGCTGGCTGTTCCTGTCGGCGGCGCTGATCGTGCTGGGTGGGGCGCTCTACCGTTTCAATGTCTACCTGATCGGCTTCAACCCCGGCAAGGGCTGGCACTACTTCCCCTCGCTGGCCGAACTTATGATCACGGTCGGCATCGTGGCCTTCGAGATCCTGGGCTACCAGGTGCTGGTCAAGATCCTGCCGGTACTGCCCAAGCTGCATACCCGGCAGCAGCTGGATGAGGCCGCAGGGCAAGCTGTGGCGGAAAAGGCTTAAGTCAAATTAAATTTTAGAATTCAAACTTGGAGGTAACATAATGGCCCGAATTACCCTTGACCCGATCACCCGTATCGAAGGTCACCTGAGAATCGATGTGGAAGTAAACGGCGGCGCCGTCACCAACGCCTGGTCCTCGGCCCAGATGTGGCGCGGCATCGAGACGATCCTGCAGGGGCGCCCCCCCGAGGATGCCTGGATCTACGCCCAGCGTTTCTGCGGCGTCTGCACGACCGTGCATGCCATATCGTCGATCCGCTCCGTCGAGCACGCCCTGAAGGTCGAGGTGCCGCTCAACGCCCAGTACATGCGCAACATCATCATGGCCCAGCACTCGGTGCAGGACCATATCGTTCATTTCTACCACCTCTCGGCCCTGGACTGGGTGGATGTGGTCTCGGCCCTCAAGGCCGATCCGAAAAAGACCGCCCAGTTGGCCCAGTCGATCTCGGACTGGTCCGGCAACAGCGAGACCGAATTCAGGGCCGTGCAGGCCAAGCTGAAGTCCTTCGTCGAGACCGGCCGCCTGGGCATATTTTCCTCCGGCTACTGGGGCCATCCGGCCATGAAGCTGCCGCCGGAGGCCAACCTGATGGCGGTGGCCCACTACCTGAAAGCGCTGGATTTCCAGCGCCGGGCGGCCCAGGCCGGAGCGATACTGGGGGGCAAGAATCCGCACATCCAGAACCTGTGCGTGGGCGGCGTCGCCACGGCCATCAACATGGAAAACATGGCCACCATCAACATGGAGAAAATCTCCGCACTGCGTACCCTGATGGAAGAGACCCGCGAGTTTGTCCAGAAGGTCTACTACCCGGACATGATCGCGATTGCGTCGGCCTACAAGGAGTGGTTCAAATACGGCAAGGGGGTCACCAACTATCTGGCGGTGCCGGAGATGCCGGAAGACACACTGAACACCAGATTCGCCCTGCCGGGCGCCATCATCAACGGCGGCGACATCAAGGGCGCCCGCATCATCACCAATCATCAGGACGCGCAGCTGATCGGCGGCATCACCGAAAACGTGGCCCGGGCCTGGTACGACGGCAGCGGCAGCAAGCATCCCTGGGAAGGCGAGACCAAGCCCAACTACACCGACTTCCAGGAAAACGGCAAGTACTCCTGGTGCAAGGCGCCCCGTCTGGACGGCAAGGCGGTGCAGGTTGGTCCGCCGGCCCAGCTGTTCGCGGCCTATGCCGGCGGCAACCAGAAGGTCAAAAAGCTGGTGGATGATTCCTGCAAAATGATCGGCATCGGCGTCAACGACCTGCATTCGACCATGGGCCGCCTGGGGGCACGCGCCATGCGAGCCCACATCATGGCCGACTATTCGCTGGAGTATCTGGACAAGCTGGTGGAAAACGTCGCCAAGGGCGACAAGGCCTATGCCAACCACACCCTGATCCCGAAGGGGGAGTACCGGGGGGTCGGCTTCCACGAGGCGCCCCGTGGCACTCTGTCGCACTGGATCGTGATCGAAAAGCAGAAGATCAAGAACTACCAGGCGGTGGTCCCCTCCACCTGGAACGCCTCGCCCCGCGACGAAAAGGGCGTACTGGGCCCCTATGAAGCCTCGCTGGTCGGCAATCCGGTGGCACAAAGCGACCAGCCGCTGGAGGTATTGCGCACGATCCACTCCTTCGACCCCTGCATCGCCTGCGCGGTGCATACCATCGACCCGGAGGGGAAAGAGATTACCAACGTCAAGGCGATGTAGAGAACGTCCATTTTTCCGCAATATCTGCGTAAGTCTTCGGGATCACTTGTGCGGCGTAGCGCTGCTACGCCTCCGCGCAATCCCTCGACAGCCTTGATCTTGCGAAAAACTGAACGTTCAAAGGAAGGTAATTATGAAAACACTTATATTCGGGGCGGGCAACCTGCTCCTGTCTGACGAAGGTTTCGGCGTGCACTTCATTCAATACCTGGAAAAGCACTACTGTTTTCAGGAGGACGTGGAACTGTACGATGGCGGCACCCTGGGGATCATGGTTACCCACCTGCTGGAGGAGGCCGACCGGGTCTTTCTGATCGACGTGGTTGATGCTGCCGGCGAAGCGGGGGATGTCTTCCGCTACGAGAAGGATGATTTCATGCTGGGCAGGCTGCCGATCAAGATGTCTCCCCACCAGATCGGCATCCAGGAGGTGCTGCTGCTCTCGGATCTGCGCGGCCGGACGCCCGACCAGGTTTCCCTGTTCGGGATCATACCGGCCACCTATGAGTCCGGGGTCGAACTTTCCCCGACGCTGGCTGACAAACTGCCGGGGCTGGCGGAACTGGTGGTGGGCGAATTGAGGGCCGAGGGGCATCACATTACAAAACTGACCTGACCGCTGGCTTCTGACATAACCACAAAAAAGGGGCGCAAGAAATTGTGTCCCTTTTTGCGTCTATAAATTTGTTGCAACATTTTTATTGATAACCACCGTTTTTGTTGCTACAAATATAGCTATGGAAATCACTTATGACACAGTCAAAAACTGCAGAAATATTGAAGAACGAGGGCTATCTTTTGATATGGTTGCTGAAACAATTCACGTTATAATTCTCAGAAAAGCAAACAACAGAGAGGTAAAAGAACATGGCAACAACTAAACCTAATCCATACCTGATTGATGACGAAAACCCGGAATGGACTACCGAGGATTTCAAGAATGCCCGCCCTGCCGGGGAAATACTGCATGAAATTTTCAGCAAAGAGGTGGCCGACGAGATGCTGGCGCCCAAACCGGGGCGCAAGTTGGGCAGTGGCTTAAAAGATGCACAGAACATACGTTTTGACCGTGATATACTTGCGACATTCAAGGCCACCGGCAAAGGCTGGCAAACGCGCATGAATGATGCTCTGCGCACATATTTGAAAGAACATCCGTTGAAAACCGCTTGAATCTTTTCCCCCCGCCCATCGCGAATTCCGGCGAATTCCGCACGAATTCCGGGGACATACGAATTCCGGGGACACCTTACTTAACTCAGGCTCCGAATTCCACCAATTCCGCACGAACACCGCACCAATTCCGGGGACACAATTCCGGGGACACCTTACTTAACTCAGGCCAAAGAGGGATGAATACCAGCTATCCAGCATTTCCAATCACCGTCGGTGACCACATCCGCAAACGGCGGATGGACGTCGGCCTCCTCCAGAGAGAAGTCGCCGAGATCATCGGCGTCACTGAGTCCTCAGTATGGAACTGTGAGC
>JACMKN010000060.1 GCA_014380135.1 Deltaproteobacteria bacterium | reverse complement strand
TGGCGCAGCGCCATGGCCGAAGCCAGGCAATCCGGGTCCGGGTTGTCGTGGATGATGATGATTGTCTTTCCCTTGCCCCGCAGCCATTCCAGCATCCCATCGGAATGAGCCTTTGAGCGCCGGAGGCTTTCCGGGACGCAGCTATCAGAAGTCATGGTGGTTCCCCTTCGAGCGTTTTGTCACAGAGGGTGACGGAACTATCATACCAAAACTGAGGCAAAGCGCCATGTTCTATGTGAACCTGCATACTTTTTGTATGATATCGTCGCCTCAATCCTCACTGCCTTGAGTGCAGCTCTGATCTGAAACTGGAATTACGCGTCATTTTAGCAAGAATTTAATTGTATCCGGACACAGACTGGCATATCAACGGAAGATGCTCTAATTTTGAGGAGGTAAAGATGGAACCGGAGACGGGCGCCATAGCCCAAAAGGAATTCGATCAGGCACAACATGAACTTGACCAGAACAATGTCCTGGCTGCACTCGCCTGCCTGGAACGGGCACTCAGTATCCGGGATGACCCACTCTGGTATTCCCGCCTCGGGTTCTGTATAGCCAAGCAGCGCGGCCTGCTCACCCAAGCATTCGAACTTTGCCGCACTTCGATTGCACAAGACCCGGCCAATCCTCTCCACTACCTTTATCTCGGCAAAGTCTATCTTGTTGCAGGAAAAACGTATGATGCACTTCAGGCCTTCAGGCAGGGCATGATACTGGGTGGTAGTCCGGAGATTATGCGGATGCTCGATGCCATTGGGACCAGGAAATCCCCGGTTATATCATTTCTTTCACGGGACAACCCGTTGAATAAATATCTGGGGAAAATTTTTGGTCGTTTGGGATTGAGGTAGGGACTATTCCAGGAGGGCAGTTTCCTCGCAGTCTGCGCCTCTCCCACAGTTCAGGCGGGAGGGGCGGCGGGATTCTGTAGAGTATGGTTACACAATGCTCTTATTGATACTGATCATTTTTGAATATCAAAATTGAAGGTCTTTTTGCCGGTCCCCTTGTCATTAAAACGCCAGTCACCCAGTATTTCACTCCCTTTGTCACCGGATCTGCGAGAAACCTTGATATGAACCCCCAACATCGTCGAAGGTGGATTGGGAAGTTCAGCATACTCAACTTCTATCTGGTTCTGCCCGTAGCGCAGGCTTCTGCCGTCCATGTTGTAGTTGTACTGCATATCGGGCTTTCCTTCCATCTCCTTGATGGTTGTACCGTTGGCCCGGACCGTACCGGTGTAGTTGACCGCATAAATGAAAACATGGACTTTGTCGGGATACTCTTCGCTTCCAGAAAGCGTGGTGGCTGAGAGACTTCCGGGAGGAGTTGCCGAAGCATTCGCAGCCGGATCAGCAGGAGTTGTCGGAATTGTCGGCGTACTCGAACCGCCCTGCTGCGGGAACGTGATCACTCTCAATCCCTGATTATCACTGCCGGACGTATTTACAGGCGCACTCTTCTGAACTATTTTGGTGCCGGTCGGTGCAAATCTGGCGAACGTGCTGTAAAGAGAAAACCCGGCCAGGGAGACCAGTGCGAGAGGAACAATAATGAAACCCGCCAGTGAAACAGCCGGCCATTTGAGTATATCGGCAGCACCGCAGGAGAATGGGACATCCCCTTTCATCTCGCGGAGGTCACGATAGATCAGATAATGGAAAATCATGACAAAGGGAAAGAATACGATGTACAGGATAGGCCCCGCCAATGGTATCGCACCGACCAGAATGGATGCCGCCCAGATCAGCAGCAAGCGCAGGGCCACGTTAAACCACTCACCCCTGACATACTCCCGGCTTTTGAGAAGTGCGTTCATGCCGTGCACGTCTTCCTTGATCAGTATGAACTGGGCGAAGAAAAACCAGACCATGAAGATAATGCCCGGAATGATGAAGAGCATGAAGCCGCCACTGATGATGAAACCGGTCAGAAACCCTGTCCACATCAGCGGAATGATGATTAGGCCGCCCTTCCCGAGTGCCTCTTTGAAGGCGAGCTGATCGTCAACAACCGCATGCAGGAAAGCGGCAAGGCAGCGGAAGCCAAGATAAAGTCCGGCCAGCAGGCCGACAGTTCCGGTGAGCACAAACGCAATCCCCCCCTTGGACATTCCAGCGAACATGGCCAGGCCGATTGTAACGCCCATGGGAAGAATGAAGGCGGCCATGGTCAGCAGATACAACCCGAACAGGGTTGCAAAGCGGCGCTGAAACTGCTGCCAGCTCTCTATGAAAAGATCGCCGATGTCGGTCAAACCCCGTGGGGGAGCAGGTCTTGGCTTCGGCGGCACTGTCGTCTTGACAGGGGGGCGCGAATGGCTGTTTGATGCGGCAGATGAGGGTCGTGGCGGCTGCGGTATCTGCAGCGGCGGCACAGGAGACATCGGCGGCGTCTCTCCGGAAGACGGAGCTATTGCCGCCGGTTTGGTAAAAGGGAACACATTTTTGCATTGTGGGCAGGTAACACGGCGTGGGCCGTCCGGCACCCTGTCAGCAGGTACTTGACGGGAAATGCCGCATGACGGGCAGGTAATGGTGAGCATACTCATGCCTTCTTCCTCCTGAAGGAAAGTTACATTTTGAAACGGGCTGTCAGACCGCTGCGTGAGATCGAGACGAGGGCCACCTGCTGCCCGTCAATGGTAATGCTTTTGCCGGGCGAGAGTTTTTCCTCGTCTTCCGCCTTGTCATTACCGTTGGCATCGATTACGACCGGGTCATTGGAGTAGTCACCATCAGAGTTGCCGTCAAACGCGGTAATTTTATACGGTTTGCCATTAACGGTCAATGTGCCGTACCAATGGCATTTGGGATAAAAACGTACCCCGCCCATGTTGCTGCCGAACATCCAGAGTCGATACGGAGCCACAACTTTTTCGTCGTCGTACAACACCTGAATTGAGTAATGGTTCGGCACCAGCGCGGAGCCTTCGCCGATTGCCGCGGGGCGGTCATCGGTCAGATCACCATTACGGTTCTCGTCAAAGAAAAGCTTGGGAGGATTTGATTCTTCCGTGATAACCAGGTGAACCTTGCCGACCAGGGTGAATTCGTCGTAATGCCGCTTAGAACCGCTTTCGGGTGGAAACTTCTTGAATCCCTGGTTGGCGCCTGGTGTATCAAACAGATGAATAGCAAATCCCTGTGATGTACCAAGCCCCAGTGGGAAACCCTCGGGTGAGGGCTCAAGTTCGATTGCTGTGCCATCTGTTGCAGCAACGGCAGATACTTTAACTGTTGTTGTTGCCTTGTCAGGAGCGCCCTTCGAGCAACCGAAGGCAAGCAAGAGCATCAGCATAAGTGGCACACGTAACGACACGGGTTTTCTTGGCATGGCAACTCCTTGTCAGGAATATCGTTATAGGGTCGGGTACGAATGCCTGACCCGGACTGTTAATCTTACCAATAAAAAAGGCGGAGCCGAAGCCCCGCCCGACGAAATATTTGATGCCAATCGTTACCACATACTCGTAGAAAGTTGTCTGCCGAAACTATCCCGCACACTCAACCAGATATAACGACCCGTTGGAGTAAAGGTTTGCCCGACACTGGTTTTCGCATCCAGAATAATGGTTTTTGAGGTGTCTGCCGGTATGAGCGAATACTCTGCTCTGGCTGAATTGCCAGTGTTGTCATTAATATTCATATCCAGCCAGTCATTAGTGAGTCCGACCGGCAGGGTCCAGGTAACTGTGAGGCTTCCTCCGTTGAAGGCCCGCAACACAGCCAATGTGGGCGAGGTGATGGTTGGGAAACCTGCTGGTTTCAAGTCGGCGTTAAGATAGGGGCGCTTCCTGAGTTTTTCAGTATAGGTGGCCATTAACTGGGTGCCGCCATACAGTTGGACGGTGTAGACCTCTCCGCTATCGGCGATGGCGGCAATTTGAGCATCATTCATGTTATAGAGATTGCCACCATTGTTGCCTTGAATTGTAAACCAGCCATAGTTGATCTGGTTAACCAATGTGACCGGATTGGAAAGTCCTTTGCCGGTAACCACCGCTGAGGTAATGCCCTTGCCGCCGCGGTCTTCGATATTTATGCTCAGACCGGTGCTTATCGGTTGAAAAGAATCGGAGGGGCGATACTCGGCTCTGGGCTTGATGCTAACATCTGCAATACGCTGGTCGCCCTGCATATACCATTTGCCGGACTTCTTGATCATATACCATGCTTCCGGTGCGTCATTGACAGCTTTTCCATTCTGTAAAACACTGAACTTGACAAAGGCTTTTCCATTTGCACTGTCCATGGATTGGACGGAAATGTTGGTAAACGAAACACCAACGATGGTCTTATCGGTGGTAATGTTGGAAAGGAAGGCGGCCAGATTCTGGCCTCCCTGAAGGAATGTGGCGCTGTCAAACAGGCCCAGCAGAGTTGCATTGGCGTCACTTGGGACGCCGGCAGAGAAAAGATCGGAGAAAGCCTTAAACCCGGCGCTGATTGCCTGGATGTCTGTGATGCCGGTCGCAACACCAGTCGTGTCAGTAAGAGCACCATCATATGTCCTGGTGGTGATATTCGAGGTCATCTGCTGCTGGGTGATGATGTTTTTAATGGTTGCAATACCTGTGGTTGTATCTGTAGTCACCTGGAGCACATCCAGAGCCGCATCAAATTTTGTATGGTCAGTGCTGAACGAGGTACGCAGCAGATCGATCGAGTCGCTGACACCG
>JACMKN010000059.1 GCA_014380135.1 Deltaproteobacteria bacterium | reverse complement strand
CTGATGCTGGCGGACATGTTTTATGGTGATTACAGCCGCAACAGCTTTACAAACAACCTGGAAACCGGGCTTTCCCTGAAGAATGCCGACAATGTCGAGATCATCGGGAATGTGATTGCCGGCAACGGAATCAACGGCCTGAACGTCCAGGAGTCGCGGGCCCTGGTCAAAGGCAACCAGATCACCGACAACGCGGAACGTGGCATAGGCGTACAGTCATTTGACGGCTTGATTACGGAAAACAACCTGGCAGATAACGGCCTGTATGCCATTGATCTGGATGGGGCCGGCGATGTGGCCGCTCCTGCCAACTGGTGGGGTGGCAGTGCTCCGGAAAAAGTCGTTTTTGACAAGCGCAACGACCCATCCCGTGGTAAAGTCCTTCACGAAACACCTCGCGAACTCCCCTACCGATTCACATGGCCCCTGCAAAACATAACCACCGATACAACCTGGCGCGGCAACATTGTCGTCACTAAAAACAGCTCGGTCATGGCCGGCACCAAGCTGACCATAGCACCGAACACAAAGGTGGAGTTTTCACGGGGGACGGGACTTCTGATTAAAGGCAGGATGATTGCAATAGGAAAGCCCGCCGGGAAAATTGTCTTCACATCTTTGGAGAAAAAAGCGGCTTCCGACTGGGATGAAATACAGCTTGAATATGCGACGGGAAGCGAAATTTCCAATTGTGTTATTGAATATGCGACTTGGGGTCTCCACAGCCACTTCACCAATCTCTCCATTTCAGACACCCTCTTTAACAATAATTTCGGCGGTATGAGATTCAGAAGCGGTCCGGTGACAATAAAACGTTCAACCTTCAGGAACAATTCGATCGGCATCAGGGCCTACCTGGGAAATGCCGTCATCAGTGAGAATATCATTACCGGCAATGAGACCGGCATCTTCGTTAGGGAAAAAGGGGGCGGGCTGACAATTACTCGCAACAATTTTTCCAACAACAGCAACTACAACATCAGAGTCGGTGACTTTAACAATGAAGATGTGCCGGCCAGAGACAACTGGTGGGGGAGTATGGATCCGCTGGCAACCTTGTTTGATGGCAGACGCGAACCGGGCATTGGCAATGTCCTTTATGAGCCGTTTCAAAGGGAACCGTTCAAGATGGACACAGGTAAATCACCATGAATAAAGTAACTGCGCTGATACGGTCCTCAGCAATGGCGGCTGTGGTTTTCTGCTGTACGGTTTCAATGGCAGAGAGTGCGGTCATCAGGGCCAGGATCCATGATATCAATGGAAAACCTGCTGAAGGTGTCAAGCTTTTCCTGTACGAAAGCACAAACGTACGAAAACCGGCCGATTTTATTTCCGTGCCGTCTGATAATTCCGGCCGGACTGTTCTAACTGTGCCGAACGGCAAATATTGGGCAGTGGCCCGCCTGATGAAGGGCGCACTCTATGGCCCCCTGATGCCGGGCGACAAACATTCCGGTGAACCGGTCGAATTGGACTGTTCCGGCGATGCTGAAACAGACGCCGAATTTGTGGTGGCCGACATTCAGGAAATTGGCCAGAAAAAACGCATTAACAACCCTGATACAATCCGCTTGCGAGGACGTATCCTCGACAAGGACGGTAATCCGGTGGCACGTGCCTACGCCTTCGCCCATGGCAGCAGAGAAATTGAATATGTCCCCGAGTATCTGTCCGCCTGGACCGATGAAAGCGGGAACTACACACTGTATCTGCCATCCAAAGGCAATTATTTTGTGGGGGGTGCTCAGCAGTTTCCTCCGCCGCCAAAGCCCTCCGCTCTCAGGGAGGTTACACCGGAAGCCAGGAAATCAGATATTGCCACTGATATAACAACAATAGTATATTAGAAACTTGCAGGCCAAGTAATTACCCATTCAAGCCGTCGTGAATATTCGGGAGAAAACATGAAAAAAGTTGTTTTGCTGTGTGTCGCAGTTTCAATACTTACCATTGCCCACCTGTCATCGGCCTGTGTCGGAAAGACAATCCATCTCGGAATTTCAAATGCTTCAAATGAACGACTGTTGGCGGAAATGGCCTCCCTGCTGATTTCCGAGAGAACCGGTTCTTCGGTAACCGTGGATGTCTACAAAGATTCCAAGGAGCTTTACAATGCCGTAAAGAAAGGCAATGTCAATGTGCTGATTGAAAACACCGGTAATGCACTTGAAGTGCTCGGTAAACAAAAAGGGGCCGGCGGATCATCGACATTTGACTTTGTAAAAAGTGAATACCGCAAAACCCTGAACCTGGTGTGGCTCGAACCGATCGGAGGCAGTCAGCAATATGCATCAGTGTTGACGGTTGATACACTGTCCAACTATCCCGCCCTGCCGAAACTGCTGAACAAGCTTTCCGGAGTATTGACGAACGATACCTACACGAAACTGCTCAGGACGGTTGAATCATCTGATAAGACCAAAAAGGTGGCAAAGGACTTTCTCAAGGGCAAAAAGCTGATATAGCGGATGGCTTTTTCTGACAAGTCCAAAAAGCTGCTGGCCTGGCTGGCCTCAACGGAATGTGCTGTGGCACTTTTTCTGGCTATCGCTATCATTGCCATTCCCGGAACATTTATGGAAGACAGGGCCATTTACTCCAGCCCACTGTTTTCAAGCCTGCTGGGCGCGTTCGGTCTCAACCTTCTGCTCTGCACTCTCAAGCGGTTGAAAACCATCCCGAAAGCGGTTCTGGTTCTGCATACGGGGGTACTCCTGACACTGGCCGGATGCATCGCCACCACTTTCGGCTATATTGCCACGGTCAACGTCTACGAAGGGAGCTCGGTCAACAGATTTTACCGCTGGGACGAGAAAAAAGATGTGGGCCTGGGTTTTGACCTGCTCGTAAAGAAAATAAATTCGGAGTACTACCCGATACCTGTCAAAGTGGGCGTCCTGAAAGGGAAAAACAAGGAAAAGCTGTTTGTCCTCAAAACCGGTGAGAGTTTCGAATACGACAAATACCGGATTACAGTTGAATCGCTTGATCTCGCCACAGAGCATTTGAATCTTGCGGTATTCGAAAATAATCACAAAACAGGCAACTACAGCACGTCCGGTTTATCAGACCTTCCGCCCGGTTTTCCATACACCTTCGCGCTGGTGGCTTTTCAGAACCCTCGCCTGAAAAGGTTGTGGGTTGACCTGAATATTCATAAAAATGCAGAAAAAATTGCGGAAGGAACTTCCGAGGTAAATGGTCCTTTCCAGTGGGATGGTCTTTATTTTTATAACACGCAGACCGGCAAGGATCCCGCTGGAACGCCATACGCGGGGATCCAGATCGTACGTGACCCGGGCCGGCCATTTGTTTTTGCCGGATTTGGCGTAATGGCTCTGGGAGCGGTTTTATCATTCAAACGACGCTTCATCAGTAACCGCAAACAATAGGAGCTTTTCATAGTGCTGCAATTATCAACACTGATATCCTCACCCGGCGCATCCGCCCGGTTTCTTCCCGAGCAATACGACAGCGTATTTCCATGTTCCTGAATTTATTTAAAACAAAGCCTAAGGACACCTGCCAGGTTCACGGAAGCCATGACAGTCATGGAAACTGGATGCTGATCGGCATGACGGTGGCGTCCATCGCCCTGATTGCCTGGCATGTATGGGTACACGGCTTGAGCGGGCATGCGCTACCGTCGGCTAATGTGCCTGGGGATTCATTCCCGACTCTGTTCGGCAAAGAGATCTGGGATCTGCTTTTCAACAAACATGGCATCTTTTCCGAACTGGGGGATGTGCTGCCCTACTTCCTGGCTGGTGTGCTGCTGGCCGGATACCTGCGCACGTTCAAGGTGGCCGTCAAACTGCAGTCTTCCCTCAGAAAGTACGGTATAGCCAGTGTTTTTCTGGCCTCATTTGTCGGAATCATCACTCCGCTATGCGCCTGCGGCACGCTGACGACCGCCATAAGCCTGCTGATGGCCGGCATCCCGCTGGCTCCGGTCATGTCTCTGATGGTCACCTCTCCGCTGTTGAGCCCTTCCACCTACCTGCTCACGCTGAACGACCTCGGCCCGGAGTGGACCGTCATCAGAACCATTTCCGCCTACTCCATGGGAGTCTTCGCCGGCCTGGTCGCCCACTACATGAGCAAGCGGGCCGGATTTACGAAAAACGATATTTTTATCGAAGGAGCCATCACCAGGGGAGACTTCCATGATGACGACTACCCCGACGAGCGTCTGCGCTGCAACTGCCGCAGGAACTTCGGCAATCGGGTAGCCGTCAATACCGGCAACAAGTTCCTGGTATTTCTCGCAAAATCGTCCGAAATGCTGTGGGTGGTCGGAAAATACGTTCTGGTGGGGGTGGTGGTCGGAGCGGTGGTCGAACGCTACCTGCCTACGGAGTGGATATACCGTTTCTTCGGCCGGAAGGACCCTCTCAATATACTCTGGATAACCCTGGCGTCGGTTCCGATGTTTCTTCATCAGGTCAGCGCATCCAGTATTCTGTCCCACATCAAGAGCGCACTGGACGGCACCCTGGATGGCGGAGCCGCCCTGGCATTCATGATAGGCGGTCCGGTAACCGCCGTACCGACCATGGTTCTTTTCTGGACTTTTTTCAGAAAGCGGGTGTTTGTCCTGTACATGTTTGTCTGTCTCAGCGGGACATTACTGATCGCCTATTCATTCCAGACCCTCGTTTTCGTGCCGGGTGTAGACTTGGGCAACCCGCTCATGAAAGGGGTTGGTTCAATATCGGGAGGACCTTCGGCGATCATACACAAAAGCGGCACCAACACCAGGATGGTCATGGACCCGAACGGCAAGGGGGTCATAGCCACGTACACCAACGATGTGGATGGACATGGGGCGATCGTATTCGATGCGTCTCCCGCCCGTTTCAGCACTGCTTTCGAGAACAGTTACGACAACCGCAAATACATTCTCAATATCGCCGGTTGGCTGGAGCAGAGTGTAAATTCCCAGCCGCAGAAGCGGATCCTGATCTACACCCTCACCGACAAAACACCTCTGGGTGACACTGTACTGGCCGAACTGGCCAAAGAGGGCTACACTGTAAAGGAGGCCAGCCGAATCGATACTCCGAAAATCACTGAACGTCTGCTGTCGGAATACAGTCAACTCTGGCTGTTCTTTGACGGTCGCAGAACGAACGGATTGAGTGAAGACGAATTGCAGCTGATCTCAAACCACAATTCAAAAAGCAAGGGAACGCTGGTCGTAGCCAGCCCGCTCCCCGGCACTGCTGCCGGGCAACCGGCCAACCAGCTTTCAGCCCGCTACGGCATCAGCTTCTCGGGAAGCATGGAAAACGAACAGAAGCTGAAGGTATCGGTCGCATCCAACATTTTCAACAGCGCATCGGAACTGCTGGGCGCATTCCTGAAAAAGGTCAACAAAGCATGACCAGACAGTCGAAGGATCACCGTCATTTATGGCGATGACATTTAAAATCAGGGGGGAATTTATGAAATCACAGGTTTTTAACGTACAGGACATTAAAAAGTTCGACAGCGAAAAGCGCCACCAGGAAACAATCTGGTCCGACGATCACGCCCGAATCAGCCTGATCTGCATGAAACCGGGACAGGAAATCATTACCCACACTCACCATGGCAGCCACATCTGGACCGTCATGGAAGGTATCGGTGAATTCGTTTTCGGTAAGGAATCCCAAACCGTCACAACCGGACAGATCGTTGTCGTCCCGGCCTTCGAGGATCACGGCATCCGCAATTCGTCAAATGCCGACCTGGTTATCGCATCGATAACCGCCCATGTTGATTAACAGGTGAAAAGAATGCACAATATTCATCGCAACCCGAATGTAATGTGGCGCGAGGAGGTCGATGCTCTGGCCGAGGCACAGGCCGGACTGGAGTGTGGCGATGACATTGGCGATATCGGCACGGCGGTGCTTTTTTCCGGCGGTGCGATGCTATCGATAAACGTTCTCGGCGCTGAAATCTGGAAACTGTGTGACGGGCGCGGCATCGAAGAGATCGTGGCGGAACTGCTGGAACAGTTCGATGTGGAAGAGGAACTGCTGCGCAGTGATGTGCAGGCTTTTCTGGATGACCTTACCAAAAAGGGATTTATAACCTATGCAGAATGAAATTGTTCTGGAAGCTCCCCTGACGATCAACTGGGCTATCAACAACAGTTGCAACTTTGCCTGTCGTCACTGCTACAGCCGTAATGACACCCATGACGAACTGCCCCGCGACGTACTGTTCGCCTGCCTTGAAAAGGTTGCCAAAGCCGGAGTCCTCTCGGTCAATTTCGGCGGGGGAGAACCGCTGCTCCACCCGCACCTGTTGGAGATCGCTTCCTTTGCCAGCGGGCTGGGACTGCGGGTTTCGATGAACAGCAACGGCTGGCTGGTTGATGAACAGATGGCAGTAACGCTGAAGAAAGCCGGTTTCACCAAGGTCGGCATCAGCATCGACAGCCATCTGCCCGCGGTTCACGACGGATTCCGCGGAGTGGCCGGGAGCCATGCCCGCGCAGCAGCGGCTCTCGGACATCTCGCTTCCGCCGGCATTTTAACCTCCATCTCCACCGTCATCTGCCGTATCAACAATGATGCCATCGAAGAGCTGGTAACCTTTGCGCTGGAACACAGGGCCGGCCAGCTCAACTTTCACAACTTCAAATGTTCAGGACTGGGACTTGCCAACAAGGATGAGCTGGATCTGTCGCCGGAAGAGTGGAAGATTTTCTACCGCGGTGCACTGTCCGCCAAGCAGCGCGAAAAAGTAATTGATATCTCACTGGATGATCCGATCATCGCGCTGCTGGGAGCACGCGACACGGCCAGTATGGTCAAGGGCAGCGTCTGCGGGAAACTTTCCCTGAACATCAAGTCCAACGGTGACATAACCCCCTGCGGCTTCATTCCGGTTGTAATCGGCAATATAGCCAGGGATGACCTGCGCCAGGTCTGGCGTGACTCGGACGTTCTGGACAGGATGCGCAACAAGAAACCAACCGGCAAGTGCTCCGGCTGCAGCAAATACGAAGAGTGCCTGGGCGGCTGCACCGCCAGGGCTCTGGCCCTGACCGGTGACATGAACAGCCCGGACCCGCATTGCTGGGGTTCCGACGGCAAGCCCCTCTGACAGGCAGCAGAATTCCACCAAAGGCATCAGCATGGAACTGGCATCACCGATAACGATCTACTGGGATTTACCCCCCGATCCACAGGACACTGACTTACTGCAGCGGATATCTGCAGATATCTCAACCTGCCGGCCGCTTATGCTTCAGCTTTATTCCAATGCTGTTCAGCCGAAAGGTGGGCTGCTTTTCGTGCTGAAGCAACTCCGCAACTCCCCGATTGCGATTTCCATCACCATCCCGGTCACCAACCTGCGCAACCTGCCCGATGGCTTATTCAACGAAGCAGGTGTCAGGGAACTGCTGCTTTATACGGACTCACTGGCCGACCTGACGGAAAAAATCGATTTTGGCAAAACGGCAGCTCTGCAAACGTCGCTGGGCATATCGTTTTCGGCAACTCGTGCCAACTGGCGGCAGCTTCCCGAAGTTGTTTCCTTCTGCAGAAATAACGGCATCAGACGACTGGTATTACCGATGCAGCGCCTGTACAGCAACGAGCCCCCCTTTTTCATTAACAGGCAGGAACAGCAGGAGCTGGCCGCTGCCCTGGCCGAAACCGGTGCAGTGGAAAGTCTGAACCTGACCATTCACGATCCATTCCTGTGGCGCGCTTTCAACCCAACGGTTCCATTCCCGCAGGCCGGCTGCCAGGCGGCCAACACGATGATCGCCATTGCCCCCGATGGTGGTGTATACCCCTGCCCCAGCCTGCCGGTCCGGCTCGGCAGCATCAACGAGAACTCGCTGAATGAGATCATCTCATCCCCGCTCAAAAAAAAGTTCCGACGTTCGCTGCTGGAGCCCCCCGGCGAGTGTCGGGAGTGCAGCGAGATTGCCGTGTGCCGCGGCGGCTGCCGTGGCAGAGGCTTATCTCTGCAAGGCACGCTGGACGGCCTGGATGTGGCATGCAAATAGTCGGACTAAAAAGGACCTGTTATGGATTATTCAGAAATAGTTGAGTTTCACGGCCACAGCTGCCCCGGGCTGGCGATCGGATACCGCATGTCGCTGGCGGCCATGGCGGCTCTGGGAGTTGTCCGCTCCGGCGATGAAGAACTGGTGGCGGTCGTTGAAAATGATGCCTGCGGTGTTGATGCGCTGCAGTACGTCAGCGGCTGCACCTTCGGCAAGGGCAACCTGCTGTTCCGGGATTTCGGCAAGAATGTCTATACGCTCTATTCCCGCAGATCCGGCAAAGGGGTACGGGTTGTGTTCCACGGACGCGGCCTGCCGAACGGCTTGCGCGAAGACAAACCGGCCTTTATTCGATTTCTGCAGGAATGCCGGGATGATGCCATCCTGTCTGTCACAGCAACTGACGCCCCTCCCCCCGCTCCTGCCAGAATACGCAATTCGGTCAGCTGCCAGATCTGCCAGGAGTCTGTGATGGATAGCAGGCTGCGGGAGATCGCTGGAAAAACCGTCTGCATGCCCTGTGCGGAGCGCCAGGTTCAAGTTTGAACAGAATTCAGATAAAACAGGAAAAGGGTTCATGATGACAAAACAAATATTCCGCCTGCTGCTGATAGTCACCGTACTGATGTCGATTTTCGGCTGCAAAGGCGAAGGTAAACGCCCGGTGGTCAAGATCGGCTACATGCTCTGCAACAGCGAACAGGAAACAAGCCAGCGCTTCCTCCCCCTGACCCGCTATCTGTCCGACAAGGTTGGCGCAGATTTTGTGATGGTGCCGGTCGATACCAATGACTTCGAGAAGCGTTTCAAAAGCGGCGAATTCAGTTTCACCCACACCAACTCGATTCTGTATGTGATACTGCACGAAAACCAGGGAGCTGAACTGCTGGCCTCGGAAAAACGCGGCAAATTCGGCAGCCGCACATCCGGCGCAATCATCGCCCGCAAAGGCAGCGGTATCGAAAAATTGTCTGACATCAGGGGCAAGCGCATGGCCTTCGGCCCGATGCTGGCACCCACCGGCTATCTGGCGGAATATGACATGATGCTGGCCGCCGGAATCAATCCGGAAAATGATCTGGGACACTACACGATTCCCAGCGGTTCGTTCAAACACGAAAAGCTGATCTACGGCGTCCTGTACGGCAAGTACGATGTGGCGGCCGCCCCGATCCTTGACATAGAAAACATGACCCGCGATGGGAAAATCGCCGCCGACGATTTCGTCATCCTGGCCCAAAGCGTTCCGATTCCCTACTGCACCTTTGCCAATGCCAAGGGCACCGACCCGACACTGGTCAGGAAGGTCAAGGAAGCGCTGCTGGCACTGCAGGCATCCGATACCGCCGAGGTGGACGGCGAGCGGGTCAAGGTCATGAAAACGGCCTGGATCGATGGCTACGAAGAGTTGCTGGACAGCGACTTCAACCCGATCCGCGAGATGGCCAAGAGGGTTAACATGCCGCCCTACCAGAAATATTAGCAATGTTCAAAGACCGCTTCGATAAAATCTGCTGGACGCTCCTGTCGATTGCGCTGGTATCGTTGCTGGCAGTCATCATGACCGGCAGCCGCAATCAGGACGGCAAGCCCGGCGGCGGACTTGGCAAGGCGCTGGAGCGGCAGATGGCTTACCGCGCCCGGGTCGAGCTGATCAACAAGCTCTATGGACCGGTCGAAACACTGCACAAGGCCGGCAACAAGCAGGAGGCCCTGCTGAAACTGGATGAACTGATCAGGGCCTACCCTGGCGAGGCGCATGGACATATCCTGCAGGGTCAGATTCTGCATGAAATGGGGGGGCTGGACGAAGCAATCTCATCATTTGTTGAAGGGGTCAAACTGAACGGCGATTATGTGGACAACAAGAGTCCGCTCTCACGCCGGACAGAGATACAGAGTCTGGTGGATGAGGGCGCAAAGAGCACCGGTGCACGGGCCGCCGCCAACCCGGACAACCGCAGCATTGCGGCAGCGATGCGGAAGATCAATTATTTAAAAAGCCGGCTGGCCGGGGGATGTGAATAATATGCTACGCAGCAGGGATTTTTGGACAGTCGTAGTAGTGGGCGGACTTCTGGG
>JACMKN010000058.1 GCA_014380135.1 Deltaproteobacteria bacterium | reverse complement strand
GTTGTCACGACTTCATGGTGCTTGTTGTAGACCGGATAGTGCAAAAGCGCTATGGCCAGATTGTTACAAACCACCGGCATCCTCCATCGCGATTTCTTTCAGCATCCGTATATCTTCTTTGGACAGCTCAATTTCGCAGAGCAGATCCGGTCGCAGTAATCGGGTCTTGCGCAATGATTCCTTGCGTCGCCACCTTCTGATCAGTTCGTGATTGCCGGAAAGCAGTGTTTCCGGAACTTCGAGTCCCATGAAAACCGGTGGACGCGTATATTGTGGATGCTCCAGCAGTCCGTCGCCAAATGAATCGAAGTCGGCCGATTCGCCGCTTCCAAGCACACCCGGAATCAGTCGGGTCGTGGCATCCACTATTGCCATGGCGGCTATTTCACCGCCAGACAGAACAAAGTCTCCAAGAGAAATGTCATCTTCAGCGTAAAGAGTACGGATTCTCTCGTCGATCCCCTCATAACGCCCGCAAACTATTATCAGGCCGTCTTTTTGAGCCAGTTCCGATGCGACACGATGGGTCAGTGGCCGCCCCTGGGGCGAGGTCAGCACGACCGTCGAATTGGGCTGCCGTGCTTTGACCGACTCAATACAGGCTGCCAGCGGTTCTGCCTTCATGACCATCCCGGCTCCTCCGCCATAGGGGGCATCATCGGCGGTCTGATGACGATCGGTGGCGTAGTCGCGGATATTGTGCAATGAAATGTCAATGAGCTGTTTATCTTTGGCCCGCTTGATGATGCTCTCATCAAAAGGGCCGCTGAACATACCAGTGAACAGGGTTAATATGTCAAATTTCATAGATCCAGCAAGCCGTCCAGTGGCGTAATTACCATTTTATTTCCAGGAATGTCGACCAGAGAAATAATGCTGGCAATTGCCGGGATCAGATATTCCCTGTCATCACTGCGTACCACATAAATATCACTGCTTCCTGTTTCAAAAATATCGACTATCCGTCCGAGTTCAACACCTACATCGGTAAAAACGCTAAGACCCATAAGGTCGCGCCAGTAATATTCATCCTCAGTAGTTTCAGGTAGTTGACTGCGTTTCAGGCAGAGTTCACTACCGACCAGTGGCAATACCTGATTAATTTCATTAAAGCTGTCAAGTGAAAGTATGAAACCGCCGGCATGGGCAACCACTCCACTGATGCTGAACTCTTGCAAAAGGCCGTTTTTCCCCTTCAGGAGAACGGAGCCGCAATGTTGCAAACTATCAATATTCCCCGAATACGAGAATACCTTTAAATTTCCCCTGATTCCGTGAGTATCGATTATTTTACCTACTGGAATCAATTCGTCCTGGTCATTCATTTATTCAACAATCTTGAGAATCGCCTTCTTGTTGTCCTTGGTGGACACTGCGTTAAGGATAGTACGTATCGCCTTGGCGGTGCGTCCTTCCTTGCCGATAATACGTCCCATGTCATCCTTGGCGACGGTCAGTTTGATGACCAGAGTTTCCTCTTCAGTCTCCTCGATGGCATTGACTTGGGTCGGATCATCAACCAGTGCCTTTGCGATGGTTTCAACAAGTGTCTTCATGGCGGTATCCTCTGCTCATATAGAATGACCGGCGGACCGGGGATCTGGATACTCCTATGCGGCCGGTACTGCCACCTTGTCAAGCAGGCCTGCATTCTTCAGGATCTGGCGTACGGTATCGGTGGGCTGTGCACCCTTGTCAAGCCAGGCCAGCGCTTTTTCGTTGTTCAGTTTGACAACGGCCGGGTTCTTGGTCGGATCGTAGGTCCCAACATTCTCTATAAAACGGCCATCCCTGCGGCAGCGCTCGTCAGCAACTACTATCTGATAAAAAGGTCTCTTCTTTGCACCTGCACGAGCAAGCCTGATCTTTGTTGCCATTTTGAATCCTCCTGATTTTTCTGTCTGCGATGTGAGTATAAACCGTAGTGCGGTTTTGGTTTTATCCGAACGGCATCATTCCCTTGCCGAGTCCCCCCATACCTTTGAGGAGCCCCTTGGGGCCAAGTTTCTGCAGTTGCTTGATCATTTTCTGTGCTTCGGTGAAGCGTTTCAGCAATTGATTGACTTCCTGGACAGTCGTGCCGCTGCCCTTGGATATGCGCAACCGGCGACTGCCGTTGATGATGCTGTGATTGGCGCGCTCACCGGGAGTCATGGATCGAATGATCGCTTCAATCCGCTTGATTTCATTTTCACTGGGCTGGGCGCCCTTCATCTGCTTCATCATCTTGCCCATGCCCGGGATCATCCCCATGATCGATTCCATCGATCCCATCTTCTTGATCTGTTGCATCTGCGCCAGAAAATCTTCCAGATCAAACTGATTCTTTTTCATTTTCTGCTGGAGAAGCGCCGTTTCCTTTTCATCAAAAACGGACTGTGCCTTTTCTACCAGCGTAAGAACATCGCCCATGCCCAGTATGCGCGACACGAGTCGATCGGCGTGGAATACCTCAAGGGCATCCAGCTTTTCTCCCAGTCCAACGAACTTTACCGGCTTGCCGATGACCGCCTTGATCGAGAGGGCGGCCCCGCCTTTTGCGTCACCATCCAGCTTGGACAGCACGACGCCGCTGATATCCAGGCGATCATTAAATCCGCCTGCAACATTGACCGCTTCCTGACCAGTCATGGCGTCAGCCACAAACAGAATCTCGCGCGGCTGAACGGCGGCCTTGATTTCGACCAACTCGTTCATCAGGAAGTCGTCGATCTGATGACGGCCGGCGGTGTCGATTATGACCGTGTCATAACCATTCAATTCTGCGAACCGGATGGCGCTGTTGCAGATGTCGACCGGTTTCTGGTCGGCTGAGGAATTGAATACCTCAAGACCAAGTTGACGACCAACTGTTTTGAGCTGTTCAATGGCGGCCGGGCGATAAACGTCAGCCGGAACAAGCAGCGGACGACGTTTCTGTTTTTTGAGCAGGTTACCCAGTTTGCCGCAGGTGGTTGTCTTGCCGGCACCTTGCAGGCCCACCATCATGATGGACACCGGCGGTTTTGCCGCTAGGTCAAGAGAGTTGTCCTCGCCGCCACCCATGATCGCTACCAGTTCGTCATGTACTATCCTGACAACCTGCTGGCCGGGTGAAAGGCTGGTCATTACCTCGGTGCCAATCGCTTTAAGGCGGACATTTTCAACGAAATCCTTGACAACCTTGAAATTGACGTCAGCCTCAAGGAGCGCCAAGCGCACTTCACGCAGAGCCTCCTTGATATTGTCCTCGGTCATTACACCCAGACCGCGAAGTTTTTTAAAGGCTGATTCCAGCTTGTCGGATAAACTGTCAAACATCGTAGATAATTGTGTCCCGGTGAAAGAGATGTCCCAAAAGGGGGTCACTATAAAGGCTTGTGAGGTAGACTGTCAAGAACTATTTGTTTTTAAAGCCGTATTACCCTTGCCGTCGAAAGAACAGTTTCAACGATCGTCAGCATATTGGTTGTAGCACCGGAGTGCAGTTTGTCCTTGATGTCAAAGAAGTCCAGGCAAAGGCCACATGACAGGATTTCCACCCCCATGCCGGCCAGTTTGTCCAGCGCATCAAGGACATCGGAGCCTTCCGTCGTCAACCGCACCCCGCTGTTAAGAAACAGCATCCGGGATGGCAGATTACGACTCTCAAGCAGGGTGAAAATAAAATTTTTCATCAAAAGACGCCCCAACTCCTCGGGGCCGTCACCCAGTCGGTTGGATGTGATCATGAAGACCGCCTCGTCGGGTTCCGAAGCGGGGTGGGCGGTTTGAGGGTTGCTTACAGGCTTGATTGACACTGTCCAGCCGTTGTCCAGGCGGTCTTCGTGAACTTCAAAGCCCCTGTTACTGGCAAAGCGGGTTACGTTTTCACGGGGAGCTCCGTCATCAAGCTGCACCTGAATTTCTCCATGCTGCTCAAGGGCCTTTTTGACCGTAATTACCGGGGCCGGGCAGGCCATGTTGCGGCAGTCAATAGTATTCATCTTCGATAACCTCATTAATTTGATGGAGTGCCGCCATCTTCATTCCAGATGGTTTCATATTTATTTCCTGTAATCCGCCGGCAAATGAAGGCCGGCAGCAGTTTTTCCTCGGAGAGTGCCTTCATTACGTCGTCGCCGACATCTTCGTTATAGCGGATGGCCAGGCCGCAGTCGGCAGAAAGTGCCCGTGGCGCCGGGATAAGCAGCACCGGCAGCGACCTGGACTTGAGAATACTTTCAGCCTTCATGACACGATGTGCCGAGTTAAACACCGCCAGCAATTGACCATCCCGAACCATTGAATGTTTCTCCATATATATCCTGACTTCAAGCAAAAATGGAAAGCTGATTGACAAAAAGACTGCAGCTTTCTACTATGCCCGAAAAGGAGTTGTTCATGCAAGGCACAATCCTCGTTGTCGGGCTCATCATCCTGTCATTTATTATCAGCATACCGTGCGGTTATCTCCGTCAAAACTATGCAAAATATTCATTCATGTGGTTTTTTCTGATCCATCTCCCGATACCATTCATCGTTCTGTTACGATTGAAGGCGGATATCAGCTGGCATTTCATCCCCTTGACCCTGGGCGGTTCGGTCGCAGGGCAGATTATAGGCGGTATTATAAACCGGCGGAGTCAGCAAAATGGCAAAACGCGCTAGAATGCCTTTTCCCCGGCCATTGCCGGCTCTTATTCAAGAAAGTCTGCGTGGTCTCGGCTTGGCGGAACGCTTGCGCGAGGCCGAAATCTGGCGGATATGGCCCGATGTAGTCGGTGCAACGGTCGCCGCTCGCGCCCAGCCGCTGCGAATCATCAACGGCACTCTGACGGTGGCCGTTTCCAGCGCTCCCTGGATACAGGAACTCCGCTTCATGACCGGCATGATGAAGGAAAAGCTCAACAGCAGTCTGGGTGGCGAGGTTGTACGTGAAATTGTTCTAAAGGCGGGCAGGATACAAAAGACGGTTGCTGATAGCGACTCTGAAGTGCCCCCTCCCAAGCCGCTTACTGCCGCCCAGTTGGTCCTGATAGATCAACAATCATCGGCCATCACCGATCCGGAAGCCCGTCAGGCGTTTGCCGAACTGATGAAGGCCAGCCTGGAACATTCAGGCTAGGCTCTGGTCAGCTGACGGTATTTGATGCGGTGCGGGATGTCCGCCGCGGAGCCGTGACGTTTCCTGCGATCCTCATCGTATTCCGAATAATTTCCCTCAAACCAGACCACCTTCGAATCCCCTTCAAAGGCCAGGATATGTGTGGCGATGCGGTCCAGGAACCAGCGGTCGTGGGAGATGACCACGGCGCAACCGCCGAAGTTCTCCAGCGCTTCCTCCAGTGCCCGCATAGTGTTGACATCCAGGTCGTTGGTCGGTTCGTCCAGCAGGATCACGTTGGCGCCGCTCTTCAGCATGCGGGCCAGATGCACGCGATTGCGTTCGCCGCCCGAGAGCATTCCAACTTTTTTCTGTTGGTCGCTGCCGGAAAAGTTGAAACGGGATACATAGGCCCGGGAGTTGACCGCCACTTTGCCGAGCTGGATGACTTCCTGACCTTCCGAAATTTCTTCCCAGATTGTTTTGTCCGGGTTGAGGGCATCGCGGCTCTGATCGACATAGGTCAGCTGCACCGTTTCGCCGATGCGGAAAGAACCGGTGTCGGCCTGTTCCTGTCCGGTAATCATCCTGAAGAGAGTGGTCTTGCCGGCGCCGTTGGGGCCGATGATGCCGACGATGCCGCCGCGCGGCAGACGGAAGTTCATCCCCTCGAAAAGGAGACGGTCACCGTAGCCCTTGGCCACGTCGCTGGCCTCGATGACAATATCGCCCAGCCGTGGTCCGGCCGGGATGTAAATCTCCAGTTCTTTTGCCCTTTTCTCGCCGGAATCGGAAGCCAGTTCCTCGTAGGCGCTGATGCGGGCCTGGGACTTGGTGTGGCGTCCCTTGGGAGACATTTTGATCCATTCCAGCTCGTGCTGCAATGTCTTCTGGCGCTCGCTTTCCTGCTTCTCTTCCGTTGCCAGACGATTCTGCTTCTGCTCCAGCCAGGAGGTATAATTCCCCTTCCAGGGGATGCCCTCGCCGCGGTCCAGTTCCAGGATCCAGCCGGCCACGTTGTCCAAGAAATAGCGGTCATGGGTTACGGCGATAACCGTGCCGGGATAACTGTGCAGGTGATGCTCCAGCCAGGCGATAGTTTCGGCGTCCAGATGGTTGGTCGGTTCGTCCAGCAGCAGAATATCCGGTTTCTTCAGCAGCAGTCGGCAGAGTGCCACACGGCGTTTTTCTCCGCCGGACAGCACCTTGACCTCGGTATCGCCATCCGGGCAGCGCAGAGCGTCCATGGCCATTTCCAGACGGCTGTCCAGATCCCATGCGTCCAGATGGTCGAGTTTTTCCTGCAGTTCGGCCTGACGATTACACAGTTTTTCAAAGTCGGCATCCGGGTCGGAAAACTTGTCGGTAATGGCATTGAACTCGGTCAGCAGATCGACCGTTTCCTGAGCACCCTCCTCGACAATCTGGCGGACGGTTTTAGATTCATCCAGTCGAGGCTCCTGCTCAAGGTAGCCGACCGTGTAGCCCTGCGACAGAACGGCCTGGCCGTTGAACTCCTTGTCCAGTCCTGCCATTATGCGCAGCAGCGACGATTTTCCGGAACCATTCAGGCCCAGTACGCCGATCTTGGCACCATAAAAATATGACAGGGAGATGTCCTTGATGACCGGCTTCTTGTCATAGAATTTGCTGACCCGCATCATTGAATAGATAATTTTGTTTGCTTCCAGTGCCATTGTTCGACCTCCAGTTGGTTCATAAAAACGTCTGATCCTTTTACACGCCGCCATGCGGCACTGTCAACCGCTTTGGAATCGATATATTAAGCAATGCCTTGACAAACAGGACTAAAGCGGCATTATTTAGTAAACTTCATTTCAGAGAGGAGGCACACAATGAGTATCGATGTTCAAGAGGCAGTAAAACGTTCCATTCAAACCGAAAAAAACGCAATGAATTTTTATCAGCTTGGTGCGCAGAAGATGAAGGATCCCGATGCCCGCCGGGTTTTTGAAGTTCTGGCCAAAGAGGAACGCGAGCATGCCGGACATTTCTACAGGATTTATACCGGAACGGACATACCTTCGCTGGATGCGTTTTTGGACCTGCCTCCCGATAACGAATCGAGCTGGATCTCCATGATGTCTCGCATAATTTCCGAGGATTTCAACGAACAAAAAGCCATGGAAGCCGCCATGGAGCGCGAACAGAACCTTGAGGAGGCCCTGCTGGAAATGGCATCTCTGGTTGAAGACGCCAAGATCAAGGCCGTCTATGTGCTGAATGCGAAGGAGACTCACAACCACTACGAAATGATCGAGTCCGAGTATGCACGACTGATGGGCATGGTGCATGAGTCCGATATTGATACTTTTGTACGGGAGTAGTCATAAATCCACAACATGCCTGATCCCACTTTGTTTTTCGGAAGCCCCTGTTAATCGGGGGCTTCTGCTGTTTTATCTGCAGGTTGGCATATTGATCTTGATTGACTGCTGTGGTACGGTGAAAAATCTGCGTTTTAATAGTGAGGGGATACCCGGATGGACAGAACCATGCTGGCAAACATTTCAGGTGAATGGCTTGAAGCACTGCATGCAGATTGGAAGCTGGACGCCGATTCCGTTCCTGCCGAATGGAACGCTTTCTTTTGCGGATTTGAACTTGCTACCGAAGGTCCCGCCGGATCTGCTGAAACAAACGAAACCCATGCCCTGAAACAATCCGGTGTTCAGTCATTGATCTACCGCTATCGCAATATTGGTCATCTGCTGACCTGTACCGATCCGCTCTCTCCCTGCCGGCTGCAGCACCCGCTCCTTGATCTGGCATGTTTCGGACTCGACGAAAATGACCTTGATACGCTTTTCGCCTGCCGCAGATACATGAAACCAAAGGCTACCCTGCGTGAAATTCTGGCTGTCATGCTTGAAACCTATTGCCGCGAGATAGGTGTCGAGTTCATGCACATCCAGGAGCCGGATGAACGTCAGTGGCTGATCGATAAAATGGAGCCGGGCCTTAATCGACCGGAACTGGCTGTGTCGGAGAAACTGCATATTCTGGAGAAACTCCATCAGGCAGCTCTGTTTGAGTCTTTTCTGCATCGCAGGTTTATCGGCCAGAAGCGTTTCTCGCTTGAAGGTGGTGAGATTCTGGTGCCGGTGCTGGACCGGATCGTACGAAGCTGCCCTGAAGCGGGTATCAGCGATCTGGTACTGGGGATGTCGCATCGTGGCCGCCTGAACGTGTTGGCGCATATATTTAACAAGCCCTACGAATCAATATTTGCGGAGTTTCAGGATACACTGGCATTCGGTTTTGTAGGGGATGGCGATGTCAAGTATCATAAGGGACATTCCACCGAAATCGAGCTTGATGGACATCGGCTGCACCTGACAATTGCCGCCAATCCCAGCCATCTTGAGGCGGTCAACGCGGTGGTTGAGGGTAAATGCCGTGCGCGTCAGGACTGCTATGGAGTGGACGGTGCCTCGCGTGTGCTGCCGGTGTTGATTCACGGTGATGCCGCCTTTGCCGGACAGGGCAGCGTCATGGAGGTTCTGAACATGTCCCAACTCGAAGGTTATGGGACCGGCGGCACAGTCCATATCGTACTCAATAACCAGATCGGTTTTACAACCATTCCCAAGGATTCCCGCTCTACCCGCTATGCGACCGATGTTGCCAAGATGCTGGCTTGCCCGATCTTTCACGTGCAGGGGGAAGCGCCTGAAGCGGCGCTGCATGTTGTCGGTCTTGCGATGGAGTACCGCAAGTTGTATCGACGGGATGTGGTTATCGAACTGATCTGTTACCGTCGTCACGGACACAACGAGGGGGATGAGCCGGCCTTTACCCAGCCGCTCATGTATAAGCAGATCTCTGCCAGGCCGCCGGTTAATCAGATATACTCGGATGAATTGGGCCGGGAAGGGGTCGTTTCCCAGGAGATGCTGGCCGTGGTCGAACGGCAGGTTTCCCAAACGCTGGAATCCGCGTTTGGCAAGCAACCGGAGGAGTGCGAAGTTGGTTTCTCGGACAAGTGGCATAATGTCAGTCGTGTCTACAGTCCGGAGCCTGTTGCAACCGGAGTCTCGGCCGAAACCCTGCTGACGCTTGCCAGGAGGCTGGTAGAACTGTCCCCCGGCTTTATGCCTCACGCCAAAATCCACAATCTGATGCAGAAACGCTTCGAAGCTGTTTTGAAAGGACACGGCATCGATTGGGGTAATGCCGAGACACTGGCGTATGCTACGCTGCTGGACCAGGGGGTGTCGGTCCGCATATCGGGGCAGGATTCGTGCCGGGGCACCTTTAACCACCGCCATTGTGTCGTGATTGATAATAATGATGGGCGCCCCTATATGCCGTTGAAAACTGTTGCACGCGATAGCGCCGGTTTTCAGGCCTGGAACAGCCTATTGTCCGAGCTGGGGGTGCTTGGGTTCGAGTATGGTTATTCTCTGGAGACTCCCCAGACCCTGACGATATGGGAAGCTCAGTTCGGGGATTTCGCCAATGGCGCCCAGGTCATCATCGACCAGTTTATTGCCGGTGGAGAAACCAAATGGAACCGGGCCAGCGGTCTTGTGTTGCTGCTTCCCCACGGGTATGAAGGGCAGGGCGGGGAGCACTCCAGCGCTCGTATCGAGCGCTTTCTGCAGCTCTGTGCCCAGGAAAATATGGTCGTGGTATGCCCATCATCGCCGTCCCAGATTTTTCACCTTTTGCGACGTCAAATGTTGCAGGCATTCAGAAAACCGCTGATTGTGTTTACACCCAAAAGTCTGTTACGCCATCCAGGATGTGTTTCATCGGTTGAGGAGCTTACCGGTGGCGGCTTTCAGAAGGTTATTGTTGATACTGTTGATATTTCTGCGGTAGAACGGTTGTTGTTCTGCAGCGGCAAATTATATTATGAGCTCGTTGAAGAACGGGAGCGACTGGGGATTGCCGGTGTTGCTATTGTCAGGATTGAACAGCTCTATCCGTTTCACAGTGAAGAGATAGCTGTTCTGATTGCAAGATGTGGAACTGGCTGCCGTTTTTTCTGGGTTCAGGAAGAACCTGAAAACATGGGGGCTTGGAACTATATACGCGGTCAGTTTGAAAAAATGACTATTTCAATCATTTATGTAGGGAGGCCGGCGGATGCCTGTCCAGCGGTCGGTTCACATCGTCTTCATCTCGAGCAGCAGGCAGAGGTCGTGAGCAAGGCCTTTTCCAGTTAAAAATTAAAGCTCTGTCCGGCCGGAAATACAAGCTATTGCTGTTGACAACCCAGATTATGCCGTGTACATATTAGCACATTTGTATTAAAAGGTTATTCATGCTAAATCTGCTTTTCATATCAAACAGTCCCAAGGTGCAATATCTGAAAAGTGCGCTGCAGCCGGTACTCAAGGTTATTATCGATGTAGTTCCGGACTTCGACCATGGCTTGAAGGATGTATTCGAAAAGCGCCCAGCAACAGTCTGTATTCAGGATCAGATCGCCGGTGTAACAGGTGAAAGTGTTGCCCGCCATATTCAGATGCTGCTTGGTGCCGGTGCCCCGACTTTCATACTGATGCATGATGGCAACAGCAAGATCAAGCCGATCAAGGGACTTTTCGAACACGTTATTGAGCTGAATCAGCCTGATGAAGGTCTGGCAGTAAATTTTCTGGAAACTTTGAAAACCCTGCTAGGCGAGCAATGGGGCAAAATCCATATTCCGCCAACACCAACTGTTGCATCTGTTCGTTCATCGATATATGTGCCGCAGGAGTCGCGGGAAAATGCCGACAAGTTGGTGGATGATTTTTTGCTGGACCTTGAGTCAACGGACCTCACTGCTGCTCCAATGGCTGACTTTAGCGTCGCTCCGGATACTTCGATTGAAGAGTCTATTACTCAGACCTCAGTTGATGAAATCGCTGATATGCTGTTGGCGCAGGCCAGACAGTCCCGCCAGGATGAAACTGTTTCCGATGTGCCGATCGTTGTGATCGCCGAGCAGGATGCTATGCAGGTCCCTCCGCTTGAGAAGGCTTCGACTGCAGCAGTGGATTCTGTTTTCGCTGATACAGGACCGGACGAGCACAAGTGCCATGTAAAACCGGTTCAGGAAATGCTGCCAAGCCCTTGGCAAATGGATGATATGCCGCCGGCAGCTGTGAAAGCTGATCAATCTGTATCAGAAGCCTCCCCGATAATATCCACCCCTGCTTCCAGAACAGCGGACGTTTCCAATCTTGGTAGCAAGCCGGTTCCTGAAGCTGCCGTTACAGTTGCTCCGGTTGCACCTTCTGCGTTCAGAATAAGCGGGGACAAGGGTGGGACAGAAGAGCCTATCCCGGAAGAGTTATTGCTGGCCTTTGAAAAAAACTACCGATCAAAATCAACTTATGTGAAGCGAAGTTTGCTTGTGTTGCTGGTACTGATTGGTGCCTCTGCCGCAGGCTGGTATGTTTTCGAGCAAAAACCGCTTTATTGGGCTTCATTTAAACAGAGAGTGTTACCGACCTCTCAGCTGGCGGTCAAGCAACCGTCGGTCGCTGCTCGACCAATGAAGGCTGAACAAAAAAAACCGCAGATGCTGATATCACCGACAATAACTGTCCCGACTTTACCATCCTTTATCCACCAGGACGTCCGTGACAGTTCCTATGCCGTCAAAAATCCCGGTTGGGAAAGATATGTCGGCAAAAACCATGAAATCAGGGTGTTCAGAGCCGGCGTCACCATCAAAGCCGTGCAAGTTTTGTCCGTCAAAGACAACCCGCTGTCGGAATCTTTTTTAAAGTCCGTATTGAAGGAGTTGGTGGGAAGTGCTGATTATCAGGTGAATTCCCGTGAAACCAAAGCAAATCTGCTGCTTTTGCGCGGAACTGTTGCACAGAAGGCCGATGTTCTGATCTATAGAAAAAAAAGCTCGCTGCGAGCCTTTGTTGTTTCTTTTAAATGATTTTGTTTATGTATGCATTTGACATTTTTTTATTGCCTTACAATATAAAACCCAAAATTTATTAAATAACCACATATACCGAATTACCACTTCGCGGAGAGACAATGTCATTTATTCCAAAATTCTGCCAGACCATATTGGCTGTTACCTGTCTGGTTGCGTTCTGTGCTGTCTCATTGTCCGGCGCAGCCATGGACCCACGCTTTGAGATCGATCCGCAGACTCTTGCCGGTCCTGCCCCTGCTGCAAAGCCTTCCGC
>JACMKN010000332.1 GCA_014380135.1 Deltaproteobacteria bacterium | reverse complement strand
GTAAAATCATCGCCACCTATCGCAGCGACCTGAGCCAGGACAATATCAATCAGGCCCTGGAATTATCCAAATCCCCCAGTTGGCCTAAGCTGGACTTCGGGCTGAGCGAAGGCACACCGCACTAATGGACGATATCGACCGGGTCCAGCACTGGCAGGCCGAGTTCAACTCCGACGCACTGCGCGAGCACTGGCGCAATCAACCAATCGGCATGGGTCTGAGCCATTGCGAGGAATGCGGCGGCCAGATCCCGGCAGCTCGTCGCCAGGCTGTACCAACCTGCACCCACTGCGTAACCTGTCAAACCAAAATTGAATTTAAAGCCCGGAGGCCCATGTAATGGAAGCGATATCCCTGCCCTTTGTCCAGTTGATCATCCAGTTGTTGGGCCTGCCCGGTTTGATCTTCATCATCTGGCACTTCGATAACAAACGGCTGGATAAACAGCGCGGGCTCTACGAGGAACAACAGCATCTGCTGCGGGTCAGCTATGAAAAAGAGCATAAGGCCGATCGCGACAGCTACGAGAAGGGCTACAAATACGACCGGGACCAGGTCAACACGCTGATGGGCTGTTACCGCGATGACGTTGCCAGCATCAAACAACTCTACGCCAACAACGCCCACCTGGTGGGAGACTATGACAAGGCCATGAATCGTCTGGAAAAAATAGCGGCTGACATGATGTCGGTCGTCTCGCTGAACGCCCACACCAATACCCAACTGGCCGATGCCATCAAACACAACACCTTCTGTCCGCAAGTCAGAATTCTACAGGGGACGCCATGAACATCGAACGTGCCGCCATGAAAGGCCGCCTGGCCGAAGCCGAACAGGAGCAGCGCCGTCTGATCCTCAAGGGCGAGGGCCTGGCCGCCGCCATCCGCCAGGGGCTCAATACGCACCTGACACCATTTGCGGAGATGGAGATCCCCCAGATCGCCCAGCAGATGGATGACCTGGTCATGACCTGGGCCGAACTGGCCAAGGTCCAGGGTGACATTGCCCGCCTGCAGAGGGAGTTGAAGTAATGGCCGAGAAGGGAGCCCGCGCACAACTGGAGCCGGTGGCCAGGCAGATGTATATAGAGGGGCAATCGCTCACGGCCATCGCCGAGACGCTGGATGTCTCCCGCAATACACTGACCGACTGGAAGGGCCGCACGAAGCGCGGCGGGGCATTGGGCGGAGCCGAAGTAGCGGACGAATGGGATAAGGCCCGCGAGGTGAAGCGCGGTTTCGAACACCGTCTGGAGGCAATCCGCGAGAGCATCATGGGCGAGATCGAAGAGACCACCCTGATCTCGATCAAGAACGTTTCCCCGGCCCTGTTCGACTCGCTCTCCAAGGTGGATGCCCTGCTCGATCGCAACCGCAAGGCGGCCCGCGAGGCCACCGATGCCATCGCCCGCCAGCGGGGCGAAATGTTCCTGCAATTCATCAAGGATCTGATCGAGTACGGCGGCCGGCACGCCCCGGAAGTGACGACAGCCATGCAAGCCAACTTTGACGATCTGATCCAGTGGGGCCGGGAAAAGTATGCGGCTTAGCCAGGTCAAGCAAAAAACCTTCGACAAGGAAGTAGAAGCGATCCGCCAGATGATCCAGGCGTCCGCCAAACCCTTCCCGGACGACAAGGCCGCCCAGAAGGCCCGCAAGGCCCAAGCGGGTTTGAGCCTGGACTTCTTTTGTCGGACCTACTTCCCGCACTACTTCGCCAAGCCGTCCAGCCGCCTGCACAAGTATTTCTCCAAGCGCTACCTGGATATGATCCAGCGGGCCATCCAGACCGGTGAGGGTGACAAGGAAGCCAACGCGGCACCCCGTGGCAACGCCAAGTCTACCTGGGGCACCTTCGGCCTGCCGCTGTGGGTGGCGGCCTTCCGCAAGCGCAAGTTTGCCCTGATCGTCTCCGAAACCCGCAGCCAGGCCGAGTCGTTTCTCTCGTTCATCAAGATCGAACTGGAGACCAACGAGCGGCTGCAGCAGGATTTCCCCGAGCTGGTCGGCGAAGGGCCGGTCTGGCGCTCGGACCAGATCATCACCCGCAACGGCGTCAAGATCCAGGCCGCCGGCGCCGGTCAGAAACTGCGCGGTCTGCGCCACGGCAACTGCCGTCCCGACCTGGTCATAGTCGATGACCTGGAAAACGACGAATCGGTCGAATCGCCCGATCAGCGCCGCAAGCTGGAAAACTGGTTCTTCAAGGCGCTGATGAAAATCGGCCAGCCGGATACGGTCTTCATCGTGGTCGGCACGATCCTGCATTACGACTCGCTGCTCTCGCGCCTGCTGGTCAAGCCGGGCTGGAAGGGTCAGAAGTTCAAGGCGGTCATGAAGTGGTCTCCGGCCGTCAAGCGCTGGGAAGAGTGGGAGCGGATTTATTCCGATATCACCGTCGGCAAGGAAGAGGCCGAAGCGGCCGCCGACAATTACTTCGAGGCGCACAAAGAAGAGATGCTGCGCTACACCGAAGTGCTCTGGCCGGAGATGGAGCCCTACTACTACCTGATGAAGATGCGGGTATCGGATGGTCCGGCTTACTTCGAGAGCGAGAAACAGAACGAACCGATCAACCCCGAGGATGCCATCTTCCTGGAGGAGTGGATCCAGTATTACGACGAGGACGAGGTGGATCTGGAAGGGCTCAAGCACGGCGGAGCCTGTGACCCGTCCCTGGGCAAGAAGTCCAAGAACGCCGACCCCTCGGCCATCCTGGGCGGTCGCATGAAGAACAACGTCATCTATCTGACCGTGGCCGATATCGAGAAGCGCCATCCGGATCAGATCATGACCGACATCCTGACCTATCATGCGCGGGATCCCTTTGATGAGCTGGCCATGGAAGAGATCCAGTTTCAGGAATTCTTTTCGCATTCCTTCCAGAAGGAGGCCCATGCCAAGGGACTGACCATCAACGTCAAGGCCATCAAGCCGACCGCCGACAAGGACCTGCGCATCGTCACGCTGCAGCCCTGGATCAAGAACGGCTGGATCCGCTTCAAGCGCCACGGCATGGGAGAGCTGATCAAACATCTGATTTACTACCGCCCCAAGGGCAAAGGCGGCCATGACGACGGCCCGGATGCCCTGGACATGCTGAAGAATCTGCTGGTGGGAGGGCTGGTAACCGCCGCCGCCGCGCCGGTGGAAGCCAAGGCCGATGATTATCACACACCCCGCAAGAGTCGCCTGTTCGGCGGCTTCGGGCAAATGTTCAGAAGGGGCAACGAGTGAGAGACGGATTGAGAACATACCTGGCACAAAAACTGTTCGGCGCGCAGATCAATTCCCTGGTCGACGCCGGAGTTGATCAGCGCATCGATCGGGAACTGCCGGCCCTGGTGGCGACCCGTGTCGATCAGGAGCTGCAGGCGCGTATTACCGCTTCCTCGTTGTCTTTCGAAGAGGTCGGTTTCCGCAAGCTGACCGGCAACCCCTCGCGGATCCTGCCGGTCGCCACCCAGGAACGGATGTTCGAAATCTGTTACTGGCTCTGGAAAACTAACCCGCTGGCCCAGTTCATCATCGACATCATCGTGGCCTTCGTGGTCGAGGGAGGCATGCCGATCACCTCCGACAATGACGAGGTCAAAACACTTTTGACTGAATTCTGGGAGGATACCGCCAACCAGATGGATCTGTTCTTCGAGAAGCACGTCACCGAGCTGGGTGTATTCGGCGAACTGTGCCTGCCGGTATTCGTGCTGGCCAATACCGGCAAGGTTCGCCTGGGCTACATCGACCCGGCCGACATCGAATCGGTGGTGACCGATCCCCACAACGCCAAGATCACCATCGGCATAAACCTCAAATCCCAGGATTACGACCCCGCCCGGAAATTGAAGGTCATCATCGGCGATGAAGAAACCGAGATCCTCTCCCCCAGGGGCCGGGCCTTATACGAGACGTTTACCGATGGACAGTGCTTTTACTGGAAGGTCAATACCCTGACCAACGAGCCGCGCGGCTGTTCCGACCTGTTCGTGGTTGCCGATCACCTGGACGGCTACGAGCAGTTCATGGCCGATACCATGGAGAAGTTCAGCCAGTACAACGCCTTTTACTGGGACGTAAAAGTCGAGGGCGCCGATAACGAGGAACTGCAGAAGAAAGCCGACCTGTACCGGCCGCCCCGCAGCGGCGGCGCCTTCATCCACAACGAGAAAGTCACCTCCGAGGCCATCTCTCCCACTCAGAACGCCTCGGATGCGGAGACCGGCTCGCGGCTGCTGCGCAATCATATCCTGGGACCCAAGGGCATTCCGGAACATTGGGTGGGCGGAGGCGGCAACGTCAACCGGGCCACGGCCAGCGAGATGGACCTGCCGGTGCTCAAGATGCTCGGCCGGCGCCAGAAGACCGTCAAGCACATCCTGGAGCAGATCGCCGACTTTGTGATCGCCAGCGCCCTGAATGCCCGCTACCTGCGCATCAAACCGGAAGAGGCCACCTACGAGATCCAGACGCCGGAGATCAGCAGCAAGGAAGTCGGCCCACAGGCCACGGCGCTGCAGTCGCTTTCCGTCTCCCTGACGGCCGCCCAGGCCAACGGCTGGATCGACCAGGCCACGGCTCGCAAGATGTTTGCCTTTGGCTGCGACTTCGTCGGCTTCAAATACGACCCGGAAGCACAGGACATTCCCGAACCGGGTTATCAGGATTACAGAAAGGACAAAAACGGCCCTGTGAGCGCCGACCAGAGTAAGACGGCACCAAGTACCGGCAAGAAGAACGGTTCGGGGCTGTAACAGGTGTTATAAACCGATATAGAGGCCCTTCGACTCCGCTCAGGGACCGGCAGTGTTGGCTGAACGGAGTCGAAGTCAAACCAAAGGAACCAGATGGCCGTAAAAGTAACCGACATACTCCAGCAGATCCTGACCGATCAGGCCAGACGGACGATTTCCGGCAGTGATGCCGTTCGCCGTATTCTGGAAGAGACCCGCCGGCAGGTGATCGTGGAGCTGTCGACGGCTCCGGCCGATGGGTTTGCGGCCTGGCAACTGCCGCAGACCTTGAACGCGATCGGCAAACACCTGGGAGCTTTCGAGTCCGCCGCCAAAACGGAAGTGGCCGCCGGCCTGACCGAATCCTGGGAGGCCGGTGTGCAGATGCTGCCCGGCATGCTGAAGGCTGCTGGAATACAGACCATCTCCTATGGGATACCGACGGCGGTGCTGGATCAACTCAAGGAATTCAGCTGGGGCAAGATATCATCCGTCACGACGGATGCCCTGGCCAAGATCCGCAGTGAACTGACTCTGGGACTGCTGGGGCAGAAGACGCCTCACGAGATCACCCAGGCCGTAACCGCCCTGATCGAAAATTCCGAGCAACCGGCCTTCAAATCCGGTCGCTCGATTTTCCAGAGTGTGTCGGAGCGGGCCGAGGTCATCACCAAGGTTGAACTGGGGCGGACCTTCAGCATGGCCAATCAGAAAAGCATGGAAGCCGCTGCCGACGATCTGCCGGAACTGCAGAAGATGTGGCTGCACACCGGCCATCCCCGGACGCCCCGCATCTACCACCTCGCGCTGAACGGCAGCATCAAACCGGTGGATCAGCCGTTCCTGGTGGGCAATATCGCCATGATGCACCCCCGCGACCCCAAGGCCCCGGTCAGTGAAATTATCAACTGTGGCTGCATGCATGTGCCCTACATGGCGGCTTGGGGCAAAAAGGAAGAGTTTATCAAGAGTTGGGAAAAGGCCCAGAAGGCCGCAAACACAAAAAAGGAGAGATGACATGGCAGACAAGAAAAATTCGGTGGTTGTTTTCGTTACAGAGGAGCAGGTGCGACAGATGATCGCCGAGGCGGTCAAGGGAATGCTGACACCCGATCAGTTCCAGGCTGGAATCAATGATGCAACCAAACACCTGGCGACATGTGACGAGCTGGCGGAAACTGTTTCCAAGTGCCAGGACATGCTGATCGAATACGTAAACGCAGTACACCCGGCGTTCGCCACACCGGAAACCGCTGCCGCCGCCGTACCCGCGCACCCCCCGCTTGATCCGGCCTGGCTGGAAGGCCTGATATTCAGCGGCACCACCCAGGAAAGGCGGATTGCCGAGGGCCGTCCCCGCTTAGTGGCAATACCGTTCGAGCGCGAACTGCGGCCGGCCGATGTGCTGGGTTACCGCGTTACTGACAGCCAGGTGTTTCTCGTCACTGCCGACGGCAAGAAGCATACGGTGCGGTTCGACTCCGCTCCCCGACCGGGTAACGGTGACTGAACGGCAACGGTGACTGAGCGGAGTCGAAGTCAAGGGGCGGTTCCTGAGCGGAGCCGAAGGAAGGTAACGCATGAGTAAAATGAGTTTCAATGCAATCCGGGAGTTGATCTGCACCGCCATCTGCGCCGCTGAAGGCGCCAGTTTCAACTGCTACATCGTAGATATCTACCCGGATTACGTGGTCTACGAATCCTGCGGCATGGGTCCGGACTGTGTGGAAAAATACTACCAGCGTCCGTATTCGATCAGCAACGATGTCGTTACCCTGGGGGCTGCCACGGAAGTGAAGCGCGAAGTATCCTATCAACCGATCAAGGCCGCCTGCCAGATTCTGACCGCAGTCGAGGGGGATGAATCCGGCAACCTCTGGAACGTCTGCATTCTGCAGTACGGTCTGAGCGTGGACGGTCGCCTGCTGTTCACCAGGGAACGCATGTCGGCCGCCGTGGCCCAGTTCGAGGGCGCCAAGCTGTTCGCCCTGCGCAGCGGCCAGCATCAGGATGCCGCCAAGCACGGCAAGCCGCCGGTGGATATCATCGGCGTGATCACCAAACCCGAGGCCCGTGCCGACGGCATCTATGGCCAGGTGGTCTTCCTGCCCACCGGCTACGGCATCCGCGATAATCTCAAGGCCGCCCGAGACATGGGCGTGTCCGATCCCTACGGTCTCAGCGTGGATATCGACGCCAAGGCCGCCGTGATCAACATCAAGGGGAAAAAAGTCATGACCCCGCTGGAGATCCACAAAGTAACCGTCGATGTTGTGTATGACCCCGCCGCCGGCGGACAATTTCTACAGATGGCCGCTGCCTACGAGGCGGGCCGAAAAGGAGATCAAGACATGTTTGAAAAACTGATGGCTGCCATCAAGGGCAAACGCTCCGATCTGCATACGCAGATCACCGCCGGTATCGAGGCCGGCACCATGACAGAGGCGGATGCGGTGCAGTTACTCGCGGCCGCCATCACCGAAGAGGCCGGTACCGCCGATACCGCCGGCAATACACAGATTGCCGCAGCGGTGGCCGCCTCTCTGCAGTCGTTCCTGTCGGTCGGCGCTGGCGCTACCGACGAAACGAAGATCCTGGCCTGTGAAATGCGGCTGGATCGGGCCTTGTCAGACAGCGGTCTGCCGCTGCCGTCGCAGAAGAACCTGCGCGAAACCTTCAACGGCAAGATCTTTGCCGCCGTTGAGCTGGACAGTGCCATCAAGGCCAAAAAAGAGGAGCTGGACGCCCTGGTGATGGGCACTGGCCTGGTCATCGAGGCCGGGCATCTGCGGGCCTCCGTCACAGAGGATCAGCAGGACAAGCACGCCGCCCGGCTGGATGACTTCTTTACCGGCAAGGTGCAGAGCTTCAAGGCCTGTTACCAGGATATCACCGGCGACACGCGCATCACCGGCCAGCTGCGCGATGCGGTCAAGTTCCAGGCTTCGATCGTTTCCACCGGATTTACCGAGATGTTGGGCGATTCCATCGCCCGGCGGATGGTGGCCGAATACAACGCCTCCGGCCTGAGCGACTGGAAAAAGATCTGCACGGTGGTCCCTCTGGCCGATTTCCGTACCCAGCGCAGACCGCGCATGGGCGGATATGGCGATCTGCCGGCCGTGGCCCAGTCCGGCTTATACGGCGCACTGGCCAGTCCGCTGGATGAAGAATCCACCTATGCGGCCAGCAAGCGGGGCGGTACCGAGGACATCACCCTGGAGGCGATCAAGAACGACGATATCGGCATGGTCCGCCGCATCCCGCAGAAGCTGGGTCGCGCCGGAGCTCGTACGCTCTACAAGTTTGTATTCGACTTCCTGGCCACCAACGCGGTTGTCTATGACGCCCTGGCGCTGTTCGTCGCCGGCCACAACAACCTGGGCGTGGCCGCCCTGGCTAAGGCCACACTGCAGGCCAACCGGCTGGCCATGATGAAACAGACCGAGCAGGGCAGCGCCGAACCGCTGGGCATCGGGCCGCGCTACCTGGTTGTTCCGCTCGATCTGGCCGACCTTGCCTACGAGCTGACTGCCCAGCCGAACCTGGCCGGGTTTATGCCGACTGTTTCTGATTCGATCAAAAACCAGACTTGGGAAATCATCCCGGTCAAAACCTGGGTCGACATCAACAACTGGTACACGGTCGCCGACCCGGCCGATATCCCGACCATCGAGATCGGTTTCCTGGATGGCAAGGAAGAGCCGGAGCTGTTCGTCCAGGATCTGCCCAGCGTCGGCAGTATGTTCAGCAACGACCGGATCACCTACAAGATCCGCCACATCTACGGCGGCGCGGTGGAAGATTTCCGTGGATTCCAGGGCAACATCGTACCGTAACCCATAGCAGTCAATCAGTGAGAAAAGGGGGCGAACGGTTCGCCCCCTTTATCAATCCGCAACTGGACACAAAGGGATTCGGCCATGCCTGAAACTATCCTGGTTGATGAACTTGGAAACGAGCTGGTCGATGAAACCGGCCAACAGCTCGTTTATGAAAGTCCGCAGTTTTCAGAACCGGTGCCGATCGCTCCGGTCCTGACCTTCCCCGCCGTTCCGATCGGCCAGGCTCATTGGTCGCTGATCTCCCGCACACAATCACTGGAATCGGAGCTGGATGGATCATTGCAGGTGCTGGCTCAGTTGGGAGACCGCTGGGCGGCACAGCTGACCGTCAGCGACCTGATGGGGCAACCGGCGCGCCTGTTTTCGGCCTTCGTCAATCGCTTGCGCGGCAGTTCCGGCCGTTTTTACATGACGCCGCCCGGTTGCGGCACACCGCTGGGGAGTGCCGCCGGCAGCGGGGTCGTCAACGGAGCCAACCAGACCGGCGACATGCTGGTCACTTCCGGATGGATTCCCAACCAGGTTGAACTGCTGGCGGTCGGAGATTATTTTCAAATCGGTTTTGAACTGAAACAGATCGTAGCAACGGCCAGCTCCAACGCCGGCGGCCTGGCCACGCTGACATTCACGCCGCCCCTGCGACGGTCTCCCACCAACGGCACGGCCATCATAGTCAACAATCCCAGCTGCATCATGCTGCCGGCCGATGACAGCCAAGGCGCCCACGACATCAGCGGACCCGTAATATACGCGTTCACGCTGAGCGGAGTCGAAGCGCTGGACATCTAAAAGAAAGGGCTTAAACCATGAACCGACTGATTATTCTATGCATCCTGATCGTATCGGCCGTCTTCGCCCAGGCCGCCACGATGCAATATTACAGCTATCCCAATGCCAAGCGTATGCGGGACACCGGCCGGGTGCTGATGTACGACAACCTGTCCGGCAGCCGTAACCTGACCGGGGCGCAGATCCGGAGTGAGGTGCTGGGAGGCAATGGAGCGCTGGTCAAGCAGGCCCCGGCCGGGGCGGGCGATTATGTGCGTATCTTTGAAGTCAAAAATGCCGTCGGGACAATCGTCCAGTACACTCAAGCCAACGGCTGTCTGACGTTCGGCACGCCTACTCCGTTGGCAATCGGCTCTGTCTACCCGGCCAACGGAGCAACCAACGTCAGCAACGGCACCTGGTTTAATTACAGTTCCACCAGCGGCGGGTGGAACTATTGGGCACGGAACAACGCCACCACCCCGGCCATCACATTCAATAAAGAACCGTTCGGTGCGGGTATAACGAAAACCTACATCGTCGGCAGCAGCATAGCGCCGTCCACGGCTGGCGCTGTTCTCTCGTTTGCCAATTTCAGCGGCGTGCCCGGCGCGATCTACACGCTGCGCGCCGATCGAACCTATCTGCAAACCACCCAACAGGACGGCGAGACAACCTCCTCCTGCGGCTCGGCCATGACCGATGTTGCCGGCATCTGCACCAGCACATTCCAAATGAAATAGTAATTCCATCTTGACGGTTTGAATCCGGAAGAGTACAAAACAGAAAAGAGCCTCTTTCCTTAATCGGAGAGGGGCTCTTTTGTTTTTCAGCGGTTGAAAGTACTTCCGATATACCCCTCCCGTATAGTCGCCTTCATTGTCGTCATTCACACCAATGGAGGATCCACCATGAAGAGATTTATCAATTTGCTTTTGATGTTCAGCCTGTTCGCCTGTGCAGCACTCGCCAACGCCGAAACCGTCACCACTCGCGCCCAGGAGCACGGCTACTTTGAACTGACCGCCCGCGATGCCTCCGGACAACTGCTCTGGTCGGAGTCTGCCCGCAACGCCCTGGCCGACGAAGGCGAACAGGCGCTGTTGGACATCTACCTGCGCGGTGCGACGCCCCCGGCCGGGTTCTATGTCCGGCTCTATAACGATACCCCGGCCGAGACCGATACCCTGGCGCTGCTGACCGGCGAACCGTCCGGCAGCGGCTATGCCCCGATCGCCGTCGAGCGCTCCGCTGTGGGCTGGCCCACCCTGGCGCTGGATACCGGCGATTACATGGCCACCAGCAAGGAGATCACCTTCACGGCCGCCGGCGGCAGCATCGGCCCGGTGACGTATGCGGTGCTGGCCACCAGCTCGGACAATACCGGCAAGCTGATCAGCTACGCGGCCCTGTCTCAGAGCCGCACGCTGGCGGTGGGGGAGAGTTTGAAGATCACCTACAAGGTCAAACAGCAATAATAAAGGGGAACAAAAATGCTGACACCCGCACAAAAAGTAATCCTTCGCACAATGGTCATGTCCGATCCAACCATTACCGCAATCGTAGCCGCAGCCGATGATATCGCTATCGCCGCTTGGTTAAATACTCCGGTGGTAGAGAAGTGCTGGAAAACCAGCATGGATATTTCTGAGGTCCACGACATCATGGACTGGACCGAGTTCATCGGGAGATCAGTAGGCGAGAAAGCGGCGTTTACCTGCATGTTCGTGATGGGCTTCGTCAATCCTTCCAGACCTAATATCAGGAGCGGCCTGAACGATATCTTTTCCGGTACAGGTGCAAAGCCAATTGCTCTCAGGGCAGCGTTCCTGACCATCATGCAGCGCCCAATGACCAGAGCAGAAAAAACAGTTGCAACCGGCCCAGTCAATGGCACCTATACTCTGACATTTGAAGGCGAATTATCCTATGCCGACGCATCGGAACTGAGGTAGATCATGGCCCTGACACGAGTTGACACGGTAATCACCTGGGCGGCGGCAACAACAAAAACGCTGAACAACAACACTACATATTTTGACTCCGACTCAATCGCGCTGGATGCGACCACGGTGCAGGCCACTATTGACGTTACGACTACCAACCAGGGTACTCCCGCCACTGGCGATACCGTGACGTTTTATGCTCAATATAATTCCGGGACAGTTGAACACTCGATTCCAATCGGAGTTTTAGACACATTTGCCACAAACACTCCCGGCGAGAATCCGGCCAGCAAAACGCTGGTATTGCCGACAACAGTCCCGGCGGCCTTCAAGCTGCTGGCAGTAGCTCCGCTGTCAGCAACACGCAACCAGATCATTTCAGCAACGCTGACTGAGCGCAGGGCAGCGTAATGCTCGTTCCTGTCTACATACCCCGCACCACCAAGCCACCGCTCGGCACTCCTATTGATTGGGGTAATCCGCTGACGCAGGGGCTGTTGGGAGCATGGGCGCTCAATGAAAATATTGGCGGGGCAGTTAATGCGGTTAATAACAAAATAGGGGTAAATACTGCCTTGTGGACCCCTACAGGGCTAGATGTCACTTCTGGGATAATGAATACTGGATCTAATCCCCCTGCAGACAACAACTCTGAACTTTCTATAGTTACTGGCATAACATGGAATGGCGCTGCTTTTAACTATAGTCGTATTCTTGGGAAGGGCACAAGCCAGGTTCGCTTTGAGCTCAGAGGTAATAATTCGCTTTTTTTGTCAGCGTTCAGAACCGCTAGTGAAATATACAGAACCTCTAATAATTTGGGTTTAGTGGCAAATACCCGTTGCATAGTCGCTGGTACTTTGTCCGTTTTAGACAACACCATAAATATGTACAAGGATGGTAAAGAGTTGGGTTATGGCTCAATGACTGTCGGTTCGGGTGCAATACAAAATAGTGCTACAAATAACATTTCAATTGGTCTTACAGGTAACTCATTTCCCGGCGTTGTAGATTTTGCTTATTATTACAGAGGTAAAAAATCACCTATCGAAATAGCCTCCCTCTCCGCTAACCCCTGGCAGATATACGAGCCGGAGATCCTGTGGGTGGAGGTGGGTGGAGGCAACACCATCTACACCGAAACCCTGACCGACCTGATCACCAGCCAGACCAATATCGCCGATCGTCAGGATTATCTGGAGACCGCCAGCGTCCTGATCCAGTCCGGTATCTCCACCGCTGACGTGCAGACCATGCTGGAAGCGGTGCTGATCCTGGCCGCCAGTACCACCAGCGTCAGCGACACACTGGTTCAACCGGGCAGTTTCTCCGAAGCGCTGCTGGTTACCGCCACGGCCGTAACGCTGGCCAGCGATGCGCAGACCTTCGTCGAGGCGGTCACAACCACAGCCCAGACGGCGACCTCGCTATCCGATCTGCAGCTGATGCTGGATAATGTTTCTATCCTCTGCCAGAGCCAGGTCTCGGCGGTTGAGATTCAAAATTATCTGCAGAGTATCATCGTCACGGCGTCTGCCACCGGCAGCCTGACGGACGTGCTGGTGGGGGCCTTTATGGGCCGCTACCTGGCCATCGAATACGCCACCGGGCGCAGCTTCGCCGATCTGGCCCAGGCTCGCAGCTTTGCCGAACAGGCCACGGCCCGCAGCTTTATTGAATACGCATCACCACGGGGGCGAGCATGAACACCATCGAAAAACCGGCTTATAACGAGGAATGGCGCAGTTGCGAGTTTCGCCGTCCGGACGGCAAGGGGCCGCTGAACGAATTGGAAACGGTGCAATCCGTTGTTTCGGTCACCTGCGCGGAACGCGACAGCGGGACCGATCGCACGGCCACCATGATCGCCAGCGCCGCCGTTTATAACAACACCCAGGTGCGCTACCAATTACTGGCTGGCGTGGCCGGCATGGTCTATGTCCGCACCATCCGGATTGTCTCCAGTAATGGCCAGAAACTGGAAGACAAAATGGCGATCAAGGTGACTTGACAGCCAATGCCGATAAAGTACAAGAAAAGCCCCTTTCCCCCATGGATTGGGGCTTTTTTCATCTGTTGACAAGACCCTTGCAAACCCCTCCTGTAGTATCCCCCCCATGACACTCACCGAACTGGTTACAGGCAAAGTTAAAGACGACAGCGGCAAGCTTGGCCTCGGAGATATCGACGCCGGCGTCGCCGAAGCCATCAAGCGCTACAGCAAGGTCCGCCCGCAAATCGTCTGTGCGGATCTGGCCGGTGCCGGTTCCAACGATCTGCCACTGCCGGTCGATTGGTCACCCGAGTTTTCGAGCATCGTCAGCATCGAATACCCGCTCG